>NZ_CP083666.1:3000000-3226056 GCF_020097835.1 Haloprofundus halobius | reverse complement strand
ACTCTTGGCATCGACACGGCGGGAACAGACCGACGCGGCGGAGAGAGACCGACGCAACGGGAGAACGGACTCTCGACCGTCACGAGAGGAGTTCCATCGGATTCTCGTACACCACCCGTCTGATGTCGTCTACCTCGACGCCGTGCCGGTACAGTTCGAATATCCAGCGTTTCAGCGCGAAGATGTCGTTTCGGAGCACGCCCGCGCTGTCGGTTTCCAACAGGAGTTGCTCTGGACCGTACTCCCGTATCGCCGCCGCGACGTCGGCCGGTGAGACGCCGTGGAGCCACGGGTAGCTCACGGTAAAGGAGAGGTAGCAGTCGGTGTTCTCCATCACGAACGGGACGACGTCGGGATGCCCGTGCGAGAGCACGAGTCGGTCGTCGGCGAGTCCGGCCTCGTCCTTCAGTTCGACGCTTATCTCGATGGCGTCGCGTTTGACGGTGTCGCCGTCGAGAACGGGTTCTTGCTGGAGACTCGTGTCGAGTTCGTATCGCGGTATCCGACCGCGCTCGTAGTCGGGGATGCTGGCCTGTCCCGGATTCGAAGGCGTGTGGAGAATCGCCGGGAGCCCGGCGTCGGCGGCGATTTCGAGCTGTCGCCGGTTGACGTACCGCTGTTCGTCGAGGTCCCACGCGTTCACGTGCTGGATCGCGTTGATGCCGATTTCGCCGACGGCCGCCACCTCGTCGAGCGCGCAGTAGTCGGGCATCACCTCGAACAACGCGTCGACGTTGTCGACGCGAGTGCCGGTGTGGACGCCGACGGCGAGTCTCGCGTCGTAAACGTGCGAGCGTCTGATGGCACCGAGCCGGCCGAGCGCGTCGTCCCAGAGGTAGCGCACGTCGTCGGGCGCGACGGGCTTGTAGGGCGTCCAGTAGTAGCCCGCGGCGACCATCACCATCGCGTGACAGCCGGCGAGTGCGAACGTCTCGCGGTCGTTCCACGACAGCGTGTGCGCGTGGTTGTGCACGTCGACCCACGGCAGGTTCGTCAACTCCGGCGGGAGCGTCTCGTCGTCGCTCTCGTCCTCGCCTCGGAACGAGGGGTCTATCGGTCGCTTCGTCGGGTACTGGCGAATCGGGTCTCTCGTCGGGCGGGCCATACGAGCAGTTCGCGAGCGGGGGAGAAGAAACCACACCGAGTGGGGAGACGAGTACAGCCGCGAGCGGACGGTCACACGTGGCGTTTTAAGCGTCTCCGAGCGGTTTCTATCCGTAGACGACCGATGAAGGCTGCTACACTAACCGACGCCCGGACGGTGGAGATCAGCGAGAGAGAGCGTCCGGAGCCGGACGCCGACGAACTGCTCGTCGCCATCAACGCCTGTGGGATCTGCGCGACCGATCTTCACATGTACAGCGGGTCGCTCACGGTCGAGTACCCGATGGTGCCGGGACACGAGAGCGCCGGGGAGGTCGTCGCGGCGGGCGAGGGCGTCGAAGAGTACCGGGAGGGGGACCGCGTCGCCATCAACCCCTCGGTCCCGTGCAACGACTGTCGGGCGTGCAAGTCCGGCCGGGAGAACCTCTGTCGGGACCTCACGTCGATAGGCGGCGCGGCCAAACACATCGTCGACGGCGCGTTCGCCGAGTACGTGTGCGTCCCCGCCGGAAACGTCGAGGAGATCGGTGAGATGGACTACCGGACCGCCGCGTTCGCCGAACCGCTGGGCTGTTGTATCAACGGCGTCGACCAGGTCGACCTGACGAGCGGCGAAACAGTCGTCGTCATCGGGGCGGGAGCGATCGGCCTGCTACTCGTCCAGCTGTTCCGGACGAGCGGCGCCGGGACCATCGTCGTCTCCGAGCCGGTCGACGAACGCCGCGAGGCGGCACTCGAAGTCGGCGCCGACCACGCGCTTGACCCGACCGAGGAGGAGCCGGCAACCGTCGTTCCCGACCTCGTCGGCGAGGTCGACATCGCCGTCGAAGCGGTCGGCGTTCCGGAGCTCATAGAGCAGGCGTACTCGCTCACGGGACCGGGCGGTCGGACGCTCGTCTTCGGCGTGCCGCCGGAGGACGCGACGGTCGAACTCTCGCCGTTCGACCTGTTCTCCGCGGAGCGAGAGGTCGTCGGGACGTACTCGCTCACGCCGGACACGTTCGCGCGGGCGGTGACGTTGCTGCAGAACGGCCGTATCGACGTCGACACGCTCGTTACCGACGAGTTCGGCCTCAACGGCCTCCAGGAGGGGTTCGACCAGATGGAGGACCGTGAAGGGCTCAAGAAGATGGTGTACCCCACCCGCTAGCGCCACGACGGACACGTACGCCGGTCGACGTTTCGGGTGTCGGTGGAGTCGCGCGAATCGGTCGCACAAACGTTGAAGCCGTGACAGACCGCAGCCCGATACGAAGGATGCTCACACACACCGTCCGAGGCGGTGACGACGTCGCCCTGCACGTGGTCGAGACCGGCAACGCCGACGGGCGGCCGATTTTCTTCGTTCACGGCTACTCGCAGAGTCACCGGTCGTGGACGCGGCAGTACGACTCCCGACTCGCCGAACGATTCCGACTCGTCTCGATGGACAACCGCGGCCACGGCCAGTCCGGGAAACCCGAGGAGGGGTACGACCGCTCGGACCTGTGGGCCGAGGACGTGCGCGCGGTTCTCGACGCGCTCGAACTCGACGACATCGTCCTCGTCGGCTGGTCGTACGCCGGACTCGTCGTCCTCGACTACCTCGACGCATACGGCACCGACCGCGTCGCGGGCGTGAACCTCGTGAGCGCCATCTCGAAGATGGGAACCGACGCTGCGACGGCGCTGTTGAACCCCGGCTACGTCGACCTCTTGCCCCAATTGGGCTCCGAGAACGCCGAGGAGAGCGTCGACGCACTCGAAGCGTTTCTCCGTCGGTGCGTCCACGCGGAGCTACCGACCGAGGAACTCTACTCGATGCTCGGCTACAACGTCGTCGTCCCGCCCCACGTGCGACGCTCGCTCCGGTCGCGGACCGTCGACCACGACGACGTGCTTGCAGAACTCGACGTTCCGGCGATATTCGTTCACGGCGGACATGACGCCGTCGTCGACGTCGCGGCCGCCGAAGGCAACGCCGAGCGCACCCCGGACGCCCGACTATCGGTGTATCCGGATACCGGACACACGCCGTTCTGGGAGGCACCGGGGCGGTACAACCGGGAACTCGCCGAGTTCGTCGCGGCGTTGTGAGTAACCGGATGTCGAAAACGCACCGCCGCTCTCGACCGAACGCTTATTCCGAAAATGACCGTCTTCAGGGTAATGAGCGATTCTGAATGCGCCTTCGAGTTCGCGTTCTCGCCGGGGAAGATCGTCTGCGAGCGGGGCGCAGTCGCCGGTATCGGCGACGAACTGGCGCGTCGAGGACTGGGCCGGGCGCTCGTCGTCTGCGGGTCCACCGTCGGGTCGACGCCCGAAGTCGTCGATCCCGTGCGAAACGGCGTCGGCGACCGACTCGTCGGCGTCTTCGCGGAGACGACCCCAGAGAAGTATCTGGGGAGGGCGGTCGAGGGTGCACGGCTGGCCGACGAGGAGCACGTCGACGCGCTCGTCGCACTCGGCGGCGGGAGCAGCCTCGACGTTGCGAAGGTTATCGCCGCGCTGCGCTCACACGAGGAATCGCCCGAAGAAGTCGCCGCCGCAGCCATCGAGTCGGGTGATCTGTCGGTGTCGGCGAACGGGACGCCGACGCCGGTTTTCGCGGTGCCGACGACGTTGGCCGGCGCCGACCTCTCGACCGTCGCCGGCGTGACGCTGGCGATGGGTCCCGACGACGAGCCAATCGGCAGCAGCATCGGTGACGCGCGGTTGATGCCGACGGCGCTGTTCTACGACATCGACCTGTTCGCGACGACGCCGGAGTCGGTACTGACCGCGTCGGCGATGAACGGGTTCGACAAGGGGTTAGAGGCGCTGTACACCCGAAACGCGACGCCCATCACCGACGGCACCGCGATGCGGGGGCTTCGGCTCCTCCGGTCGAGTCTTCCGGCACTCGGGGCGGGAGACGGGGGACAGAACGGCGAGAACCTCGCACAGGCGGTTACGGGCACCGTGCTCGTCCAGTACGGCGTGTCGACGCCGGGGCAGTTCAAACTCTCACTCGTCCACGCGTTCGGCCACGGCTTCACGCGCAACTACGACGTGCATCAGGGCCGCGTTCACGCCGTCGTCGCCCCGCACGTTCTTCGATACCTCTTCGACAGCGTGGACGCCCGCCGGGAACTGTTGGCCGAAGCGCTCGGCGTTCAGGTCGAGGGCCAAACCGACGACGAGCTCGCGGAGGGTATCGTCGACGCCGTCGTCGACGTTCGCGACGGGTTGGGACTCCCGTCGCGACTCCGTGAACTCGGCGAAGTGCGCCGGGAGGAGTTCTCGGTGGTCGCAGACACCATCGCGAACGACAACCTAATGACGACGGTTCCACCCGGTCTCGACCCGACGAAGGAGGAGATTCTCGCGGTGCTCAACGCGGCGTGGTGAAAGAGAAAGTGCGTTCGGTAGCGACGGCTCAGCGAGTGTTTAGCTCGGGGAGCATCGCCTCGATGCGCTCGATGTCCACGTCGAGCCACGCCGGAACCCGGAGTTCGGAGCCGAACGCTTCGGGCTCTTCGTCGAGTTCGAAGCCCGGCCCGTTCGTCGCGTACTCGAAGATCGCTCCGCCGGGTTCGGTGATGTACCGCGACTGGAAGTAGTCGCGGTCCTTCTTCGAGGTCGTGATGTACCCGTTGTCGCGGAGTCTGTCGCTGAGTTCCTTCTGCTCCCACTCGTTTTCGACGCGGAACGCGACGTGCAGGTACGTCCCGATACCCATCACGCCCTGCGGGGCGTTCGGTCGAATGAGCACGTCCACTTTGTTCGCTCGGGGCGTCGACACCGGGGCCTCGTATCGGACGCGGTCACCGGCTTGCGGGTGGTCGGCGCGGCCGACACGCTCCCAGCCCATCGTCTCCAGCACGTCGAACGTCCCGGCGGGGTCGTTCGAGTGGACCGTGACGCTGTGCATGCCGCGAATCCCGTGTTCGGTCGGCACGTCGCCGCCGTCCCACGGATCGATATCCGACTCGCCGGTGACGAGTTCGTACGGCACGCCGTCGGGGTCGGTGAACCCGATTGCGGTTTCACCGAACCGTTCGGATATCTCGTAGTCGACGTCGTGCTCTTCGAACCGTCCCGTCCAGTAGTCGACCGACCCCTCCGGGATGGTGAGTCCGGTCGAACTCATCTGTCCTTTCCCGACGAGTCCCCGCTCCATCTCCATGTTCGTCATCGGGAAGTACGTCACGACGGTCCCCGGTGTCCCCATCCCGTCGGCGTAGTAGAGATGGTAGATTTTCTCGGGAACGTCGAACCTGACAGTCCGCTTGACGAATCGTAGTCCGAGCACGTCGACGAAGAAATCGTAGTTCTCCTGCGGGTCGTCCGCGAACGCTGTCACGTGGTGTATACCGTCTACTGATACCATGCTGAGCTCTCACGAGATGTTAGCACAGATATATAATATACTTTCGTGCCGCGTTCTCGTTCGACGGACACTCAGCGTTCGGACAACGGAGCGAAAAACGAGCGGTGAGAATCCGGTATCGACGGCGCTCGTGGATACGCGACGTTACAGCACGTCAGCTTGCTCGGCGCGGGCGACGACGTTCTTCGCCATCTTGTTCGTCGCTTCGTCGACCATCTCGCCGTCGACCGAGACTGCGCCGCGGCCCTCGCCGGTCGCCGTCTCGTAGGCGTCGACGATGCGCCGCGCCTTCTCGGCCTCCTCGGTATCGGGCGCGAACACCTCGTTTGCGGGTTCGATCTGACTCGGGTGAATGGCCCACTTGCCGTCACAGCCGAGCAGACTCGCGTGTCGACAGGAGTCGCGGAACCCGTCCGCATCTTCGATGTCGGCGAACGGTCCGTCGACGAGTTGGAGTCCCTGCGCTTTCGCGGCGTGGGCGAGGCGCGCCAACTGATAGTGCCAGTAGTGGCCCGGATACTCCTCGCCGCTGCCGATGGTGAGTCCGGCCGCGCCGACGCTGGCGGTGTAGTCACCGGGGCCGAAGACGAGCGACTCGATGCGGTCGCTCGCGGCGGCGATTTCTGGCGCGTTGTTCATCCCCTCGGCGCTCTCGATCTGGGTCTGGAGGCCGATCTCCCCCTCGGAGAGCCCGTTGTTCGCCTCCACCTGCGTGAGGAGGTTCTCGACCGTTCTGACGGTCCCGGTGTCGTGGACCATCGGCACCATGATGGTGTCGAGATACTCGCCCGCCTCGCCGACGACCTCGATGATGTCGTCGTACCACCACTGGGTGTCGACGCCGTTCATCCGGAAGCAGGGGCGCGTCTCGCTCCAGTCGTACTCCTGTAAGCCTTCGATAACGTTCCGGCGTGAGTCGATCTTCTCGTTCGGCGCGACCGAGTCTTCGAGGTCCAGAAAGGCCTCGTCGGCCCCGGATCCGGGCGCTCGCTCGATCATCTTCGGGTCGCTGCCGGGCGTCGCCAGTTGACTCCGCCGCAGGGTGACGTCGGGCATCTACTCGCCCCCCTCCGTGCCGATGGGGCCGGTCTGCTCCTCGCTGTAGCCCGCCGACTCCTCGATGCGCGACCGAGCCTCGGCGTCGAAGCGCATCTCCGTCTCCTGATACTGGTCGACGAACGAGAGTTCGTGGTGGGACTCGGTCGGGTGACCGAAGTAGCGCGATTCGAGGTCGAACTGCGCCTCTTCGCCGTCCTCGGCCAACTTCTGGAAGTCCTCGTAGACGGCGTGTGCGCCCGAGTGAAGGCCGAACAGCGTGATGAAGATGTAGCCGTAGCCGAGGTCGCCGAGTTCCGCGAACGTCAGCGGGTCGTCCTCCTCGGACCACGCGAACGACGAGGAGTAGTTGAACGCCAGCGTCAGGTCGGGGTGGGTCTCGTGAATCGCCTCGGCGTAGCGGACCGCATCCCCCCGACTCGGGTCGGGCATCTCCGGCCAGACGATGTCGACGCCAGCGTCGGCATAGATGCGCCCGCGTTCGAGGTGTTCCTCCCAGTCGCCGTTGGCGGAGCCGTAGGCGTCGGTACGGGCGATGATGACCGTGTCCTCCGACTGCTTGGCGTCGACGGCGGCCTCGAAGCGCGCGCGGGCCTGCTCACGGGAGACGATCTGCTTGCCCGCGATGTGACCGCAGCGCTTCGGCGTCGTCTGGTCTTCGATGTGGATGGCGGCGGCTCCGGCCTTCTCGTACTCGCGGACCGCCCGCCGGACGTTGTGGACGCCGCCGTAGCCGGTGTCGCAGTCGGCGACGACCGGGATGTTACAGGCGTCGACGATTCGCTTCGCGTTCTCGACCATCTCGGTCATCGACACCATCTCCAGATCGGGGAAGCCGAACTGGCCGAGCACGGTGGAGTAGCCGCTCATGTAAGCGGCGTCGTGGCCCGCCATCTCGGCGATTCGGGCGTCGAGCGCGTGGTAGAGGCCGGGGGCGAACACGTACGGCTGCTCGTCCAATTTGCGCCTGAACTCCCGTCCCATCGGGTTGTCGAGGTCTCGGGTCGTGACGGCGTCGCCGGTGGGCCGCTCCTCGCCGTCGCTCGTCGGCGTCTCTCCGTTCTGATTCATCGGCGCTCCTCCGGTCGGGTCGTCTCGGTCGGTCGCTCCTGACGCTCCAGCGCGCGTTCGAGCCGCGTGATCTGGCGCTTCAGGCTCGTCAGTTCGGTCCGGAACTCGCGTCGCGTCTCGGTCGTCTCGCCCGTCTGGATGAAGGGGACCAGCGGCGCTTCCTCCTCGGCCTCGTCGGGTCGCATTCGGGTTGTTCGTATCGTCGTCTGCGGCGTTCGTCGGTCGGTTCTGGTTCGGTCGCGTCGCGTCGGGTCGGTGTAAGTCATGTGGGTCGTCTCGGTCGTGAAGTCGGTCGGCTGTCGGGTCGGCTGTCGGCCGCTTTGCGGGTCGTGAGGTGTACGTGTACTGCCATCGTGGTCACCGCATCAGGAGGGACTGGGAAGTGAGCAATAAAGGTAATGATTGATAATGATAATATTTGTTAATGGCTTATTTCGCGTATGTGGTGTTTAAGTGATGGATGGTAACACAAGTCATGCAGCGGTGAGAGCGCGACGGCGCCGAATCGAGAACGTGGAGAAAAGAAGGGAGATGCGACGGTTATTCGAAGTCTAGCAGTTCGGCGACGCGATCGAGATACTCGCCGTAAACCCCTAGAGCGTCCTCGATGGGTTCGGGCGAGGTCATGTCGACGCCAGCAGTCTCCAACACTTCCATCGGGTACGCGCTGCCGCCCATCGCAAGCGCCTCGCGGTAGTCAGCGGCCGCGTCCTCGCCCTCGTCGAGGATGCGTTCGACGACGGCGACGGCGGCGCTGATGCCCGTACTGTACTGGTAGACGTAGTAGTTATAGTAGAAGTGCGGGATGCGCATCCACTCGCGGGCGATGCGGTCGTCGACCTCGGCGGGTTCGTAGAACTCTGCCTTCAAATTGCCGTAGAGTTGGTCGAACGCGTCGGGGGTGAGCGGTTCGCCCGACTCGACCGCTTCGTGGATCTGCAGTTCGAAGTCGGCGAACATCGTCTGGCGGTACAGCGTCGAGCGGAACCGTTCGAGGTACTCGTCGAGGACGTGACGGCGCAGTTCGTCGCTGTCTGCGTTTTCAAGCAGGTAGTGGGTGAGAAGCGTCTCGTTGACCGTGCTCGCGACCTCGGCGACGAAGATCTCGTAGTCGGCGTACTGCCACGGCTGTTCGTCTTTCGCTAGCTCCGAGTGCATCGAGTGGCCGAGTTCGTGCGCCAGGGTGAACATCGAGGTGATGTCGTCCTGGTAGTTCATCATGATGAACGGCTGGGTGTCGTACGTGCCCGAGGAGTACGCCCCCGCGCGCTTGCCGCGGTTCTCGTACACGTCGACCCACCGGTCTTCGAGGCCTTCGGCCATCCGCTGTTGGTACTCCTCGCCGAGCGGTGCGACGGCCTCGACGACGTGCTCTTTGGCCTGCTCGTAGCTGATTTCTGGACCCTCCTCGCCCGTCAGCGACATGTAGAGGTCCCACATCTGGAGGTCGTCGACGTCGAGCGCCTGCCGCTTCAAGTCGGCGTGGCGGTGGAGGTGGTCGAGATTGTCGCGGACGGTGCTCAGCAGGTTGTCGTACACTTCCACCGGGATGTTCGGGCCGTCGAGCGCCGCCTCTCGGGCGGTGTCGTAGTTGCGCGCCTCCGCGAGTTTCACGTCGGCTTTGACGCTGTTCTTCAGCGAACTGCCGACGGAGTTGCGCACGTCCTCCCACTCGTCGTAAAACTGCTCGTGGACCTCCTTTCTGAACTCGCGGTTCGGATGCTTCTGGAGTTTCGTGAAGTTGCCCTGCGAGATCTCCACCTCGTCGCCGCCGGGGTCGGAAACCGTCGGGAACGTCAGGTCGGCGTTGGCGAGCATCGAGTAGAAGTCGCTCGGCGCACCCATCACCTCCGAGAGGTTCGCGAGCAGTTCCTCGACCTCCTTCGAGCGCGTGTGCGGTTTGGCTCGGAGCACGTCGTCGAAGTAGTGTTCGTACGCCGCGAGCGCCGGCTCCTCGTCGACGAACGCCTCTACATCGTCCTCGCCGAGATTCTGTAGCTCGGGTTCGACGAAACTGGAGGCGCTCTGAGCGTCGGCCGCCAGCGACTGTGCCCGCGCCGACAGCGCCTGATACTCCTGGTTTCGGGTGTCCTCGCTGGCTCGGAGCTGCGCGTAGGAGGTGACTTTCGAGACGTCGCGCATCACGGATTCGAAGAGTTCGAGCAGTTCGAGGAGCGTCTCGGCGTCCTCGGTCACTCGACCCTCGTACGCTTCGATGTCGTCGATGCGCGATTCGACGTCCGCGTACGCCTCGTTCCAGTCGTCGTCGGAGGTGTAGATGCTCTCCAGGTCCCACTTGTACTCCTCGTCGATGTCGCTGCGTTCGGGAACCGAACTCATGGTCGGTGGTTGCCCGGTACGAGGGTAAACCTTGTCAAGTCGAAACAGGGCAACTGTTGCCGACGACTCAGCGGTGAGAGCGCGGAGGGGACGGTGACGACGACTTCCGCGAACCGAGCACCTATGTCAGGGTGTGCCCAACCCCGGGCCATGTCCAAACAGGAGACGACACCGGGCGACGCAGCAGATGCGAGCGACGCGGCCGAGACGGCCGAGGCGTTCGCCGCCGCGATGGGTCGCACGTGGGTCGGCGACACACCGTGGCAGTTCATCACCGACCTCACCGCGCTCGGCGACCGCATGGGCGGCAGCGCGGGCGAGCGACGAGCGGCGGACCTCGTCGCCGACGCGTTCGCCGACGCGGGCGTCGACGACATCGAACTCGACACGTTCGAGATGACCCAGTGGACCCGCGGATGGACGGAACTCGAACTCACCGTCCCCGTCGAGCGGCCGTTCGACGCCATCGCGCTGCCGTACTCGCCCTCCGGCGACGTGGAGGCCGAACTCGTCGACGTCGGCTACGGCACGCCCGACGAGATCGAAGCCGAGGACGTCGACGGGAAAATCGTCGTCGCCAGCACGACGACACCCTCCGGGCGATTCATCCACCGCATGGAGAAGTACGGCTGCGCGGTCGAGGCGGGCGCGGAGGCGTTCGTCTTCGTCAATCACATCGAGGGCCAACTGCCGCCCACGGGCTCGCTCACCTTCGGCGACGAGGGGTCGGTCCCGGCTGTCGGCGTGAGCAAGGAGACGGGCGAGTGGCTGAAGGAGTACGCCGCGAACAACAGCGGCGAGACTGGCCGCGTCCGCATCGCCGTCGAGGCCGAGACCGCGCCGGGCGAGAGCCAGAACGTCGTCGGCCACGTCGGTCCCCACACCGACGAGGAGCTGCTCCTCCTCGCACACTACGACGCCCACGACATCGCCGAGGGCGCGCTCGACAACGGCTGCGGCATCGCCACCGTCGTCACCGCCGCGCGGATTCTCGCGCAGGCCGACCTCGACGTCGGCGTCCGCGTCGCCGGCGTCGGCTGCGAGGAGATCGGCCTCTTAGGGGCCGAATACGTCGCCGAGACCAGCGATTTGAACGAGATCAAAGCCGTCGTCAACGTCGACGGCGCGGGGCGGTTCCGCAACCTCGTCGCGCTGACGCACAACTCCGACGCGATGAGCGCCGCCGCCGAGCGAATTGAGGAGACGACCCGCCAACCCATCGACGTCAGCGACGACCCGCACCCGTTCAGCGACCACTGGCCGTTCGTCCGCGAGGGCGTTCCGGCGTTCCAACTCCACAGCGACAGCGGCGAGCGCGGCCGTGGCTGGGGACACACCCACGCCGACACCCGCGACAAGGTCGACGACCGCAACATCCGCGAACACGCCATGCTCACGGCGCTGCTCGTCGACGACCTGTCGAAGACGGACGCGCCGCGACTGGCCCTCGACGACCTCGCGGCGACGTTCCGCGAGAACGACTTCGAGGTGGGGATGCGGGCGGCCGGACTGTGGCCCGACGACTGGGCGTGATCACTCGCTCGTCCCGTCGAGTACCGTCTCGCAGACGCGCGTTCTGACCGCGCCCTCGACCCGCGACGCGCCGAACACCTCGTGCACGGTTTCTACCGCGTCCTCGTCGCGCTCGAACGCTATGTGAGAGTAATCGACGCCGGTGAGCACCAGTCCCGCGGCGGGCGCGGGCGGGATTCCCTCGCGGCCCTCCAGCGAGTCGGCGGCGAACGCATGGTCGATTCTCGCCATCGACGCGTCGGAGCCGACGATGCGGACGAGCGAGACGACGCGGCGGACGAGTTCGCGGGCGAACCCGGGCGCGGAGATGGTGAACACGAGAAACTCGCCGTCGCGACGGAGCGACCCCGATAGTGTTCGAACCGTGTTCCGGTCGTCGGGCGTGAAGTTCCGGAAATCGTGTTCACCGCAGAGCATCGAGAGCGCCGCTTTCGCCCGCTCGTCGTCGACGGCGGCGTAGGGGTCGGGCGTGGGGTAGCGGCCTCCCGTCGCGTCACCCGCTTTCGGCGCGTAGAGGTGGTAGGTGTACTCGCGGCGACTCGCGTCGTGGGTCGCGTGAAACTCGTCGGGAACGTCCGTTGCGGCCCACGCGCGGACGGTTCCGGGCAGTTCGCTGTTGACCGCTCGCGGGGTACACCAGTCGGGGCAGTCGAAGGTGACCGTCTGCGCGACGGCGGAGACGCCCGCGTCGGTGCGCCCCGCGGCGGCGTAGCCTGAGGGCCGGTGACGCGTCTCGTCGTAGACGCCGAGTTTCGCCAGCGCGTCGAACAGCGCGCCCTCGACGGTCGGGACGTCCGGTTGACGCTGAAACCCGTAGTAGGGGCGGCCGTCGTAGGCGACGCGGAACGCACGCATGGCCGACGGTTCGGACGACGGGCGCTTAACGGACGCGACTCGTGTCGTCGCTCCGGCCCTCGCTCTCGTCTTCGTTGCCGCCGCGGACGGTCAACACGGGGATCGGGGAGTTTCTGACGACGCGCTCGGCGACGCTGCCGAGGAGCATCCGCCTGACGCCGCGTCGGCCGTGCGTGCCGACGACGATCACGTCGACGTCGTGCTCGGTCGCGTAGTCGACGATGCCGCTGGCTGGCGAGCCGTGGACGACGTCGGTCACGACGGGGACGTCCGCGGCCGAGGCCGTCTCGGCGACGGGGGCGACTATCTCTCGCGCCCGTTCGTCGAGCGCGTCGAAGACGGGTTCCGTACGGACGTCGACGTCGGTGTACACCCTCGTGTCGACGACCGAGAGGACGTGGAGCGTCGCTCCGTACTGCTTCGCGAGGTCGAGCGCGCGGTCGACTGCCGCCTCAGAGGGGTCGCTGCCGTCCGTCGCGACGAGGATGGTGTCGTACATCTCAGTTCACCGCGTGAGCGTACGGCCCGGAGAAAGGTGTGTTTTGTCCGGGCAGTCGCCGCTACTGACGACTCCGGGCGGCGTCGACCACGCGGAACAGTACCACGTCGACGACGCCGAACGCGCCGCCGATTACCGCGCCGACGAGGGCGGCGACGAGCGCGCCGAGCAGTCCGATGGCGAGTACTGCCAGAACGGACGCACCCTGCGCGACCAGCAGAACCAAGAACAGGGCGAACGGCGCGAGAAGGAAGAGAACGCCCGTGACGCCGCCCCAGAGCGTCGCCCGTGTCGCCGCCGCGCGGGGGTCGAATCCGTCGCCTCGCCACGCGTCACCGAGCGCACGGCGGTTCGTCCACCACGTGAGCGCCCAGAGGTACGCGAAGACGCCGAGTCCGATCGCGGTGTTCAGCCCCGAGAGAAATTCCCCGAGCGGTCCAGCGAGATGGAGCGCGACGACGAGCACGACCACCAGTACGGTGACGTGAAACGTCGCGAGTCCCCACACGGCCAGCGTCGGAAGCGGCCGTCCCTCCTCGGTCCGCGCGTCCGGACGCGAGTCGGAGCGCCGCTGCGCTCCGGAGTCGTCCACTGGCGACTCAGCCATGTGCGAGCACCTCCCCGAATCCAACGAGCGCGAGGAGTACGACGCTCGTGACAGCGTAGGCTGTCCGGAGTCGGCGCGTAGTGGCGGTGACAGGAGCCGCGTCCGCGCCGGATCGCCCCGCCGCGAACGAGACGAACAACGTCCGACCCGCCGACCCCGCGAGAAACGCCGCGAGAAGCCCCAGTTTGACCCCGAGCGTCGTCCCCCAGGTCGTCTCGAGACCGGAGACGGCGAGGCCGAGCGAGCCGAGATTTCCGACGCCGCTGGCGACAATTGCACCGAGAGCGCCCCAGAAGAGCCACTCGTAGGTCTCCGCGACGGAGAGGGCGGTACGTGCGGCGTCGACGCGACCAGTCGAGACCGCTCGGCGACTCGCCGCCCACGTCAGGACGGCCCCGCCGACGGCGACGCCGACGCCGGTGACGTGGAGCAGGCGGACGAGGAGGGCGGTCGGATGCGAGAGGACCATTCGCCGACGCTACGTATCAATTAGCAATAATCATTGTGCAGACGGTCGCTTCGGTCGTCGGCCCCTTGTCGAACGCCTCGACCCCGGGCGTTCGACGATAGTGGCCTCAAGCGTAGTCGTCGTACCTCGGCGCGTCGCGGTCGCCGGGGAAGTCGTCGACGGGTGCGGTCGTCTGCTCGCCGCTCTCCATGTCCTTCACGGTCACCTCGTCGTTCTCGAGGTCCTGCTCGCCGACGATGACGACCGTCTCCGCGCCGATGCTGTCGGCGTACCCCATCTGCGCGCCGAAACTCCGCCCCGAGACATCCGTTTCGACGGTGTTCCCGGCCGCGCGGAGGTCGCGGGCGACGCGGGATGCGACCGACCGCGTGTCGCCGACCGAGAGTACGTAGTAGTCCGTCGAGGCCGCGCCCTCGGGCCAGACGTCCGCGCGCTGCAACAGAAGGTTCAACGGCGCGTGACCGGGCGCGACGCCGACGGCGGGCGTCGGCTGGCCGCCGAAGCTCTCGATGAGGTCGTCGTACCGACCGCCGCCGAACACCGAGCGCCCGACTTCGCCCGTCGAGTCGAAGCACTCGAAGACGACGCCGGTGTAGTAGTCCAGTCCGCGAGCGGTCGTCAGCGAGAGGGTGCAGTAGTCGCGTGCGCCGAAGTCCTCCGTCGCCGCCAGCACCTCGCGGAGGTTCTCGACGGCGGCTTCCACGTCGTCGCCACCGAACTCGGCTATCTCGTCGAGGTCGCCGCCCGCGACGAGTCTGTCGAACTGTTCGGCCTCGTCCCACGGGAGACCCGCGTCGGTGAGAAGCCCGAGATACTCGGTTTCGTCGACTTTCGCGCGTTTGTCGACGGCGCGAACGGCAGCGCGGGTGTCGACGTCGGAGCGGAACGCTCGCAGGAGACCGCCGAGGATGTCGCGGTGTGAGACGCGGAACTCGAAGTCGTCGCCGGTGAGGCCGAGGTCGGTCAGCGCGTCGGCGGCGAACGCCAGAATCTCGGCGTCGGCCTCGGGTTCCGACGAGCCGAAGATATCGACGTTCGTCTGGTAAAACTCCCGAAAGCGACCCTGCTGTACCTGTTCGTACCGCCAGAACGGCCGCGTCGAGAACCACTTGATGGGTTTCGAGAGCTCCTGCTGTTTGGCGACGACCATCCGCGCGACCGTCGGCGTCAGTTCCGGCGTCAGCGCGACGTCGCGGCCGCCCTTGTCGGTGAACGCGTACAGTTCGTCGACGATCTCCTCGCCGGATTTGTCGACGTACATCTGCGTCCGTTCGAGCGCGGGCGTACCGACCTCGCGGAACCCGTACCGCTCGGCGGCGTCTTCCATCGTGTCGATGACCTCCCGCCGCGGGGCCATCTCGTCGGGGTAGAAGTCACGAAACCCCTTGAGTCGGTCGTACATGTACGGTGGTTTGCGGAGCGGTCGCTTCAAGGCTGTCCTTTCGGCGGGCCGGTAGACAGATCAACTGGTGGTGGCAGTAGTGGCGTACGTTCAAATACCGTGAGGGGACCAACCCTGCAGGTGCGCTAACGAATCGACGCAACGCGGCCGAGGCGGGTGTGCGACGCGCCGCTTGCGAAACCGGACGAGAGTCGCCTGTCAGCCACTCAGAACCAGCCGAGAACGGCGTTCAGGTTCGCCGAGTCGAGCGCGATAAGGCCGACGCCGCAGACCGCCAGCGCCGCGGCGACCAGTCGCGTCCCGAAGAACTCCTCGCGGAGGAGCACGCCGCCGAGGACGACGGCGACGACCGCCTGCGTGTTGATGATGGGCGAGGCGATGCTCGCCGGGACCGCCGCGAACGCCAGCGACGTGACGTGCTCGCCGAGCGCGACGAGGAAGCCGCCAACGGCGAGTTCGCCGAGCGTCCGCCGCGTGAACACGTCGCCGGGCCACGACCGGACCGCAAAGGGGAGGACGACGACGGTGACGCCGCTCAGGAGGATCACCACCCAGAGCTGTGGCTGGAGGCTCAGCTCCTGGAGCGCGACTCGTTTGCCAACGTCGCTGACCGCGTAGCAGGCGGCGCTCACCAGCGCGAGCTGCGCCGCCGTCGACGACGACGCGGCCCGTATCGGGTCGGCGAGACGCCCGCCCCGGTAGTTGGCGACGTAGACCGCCAGCGTCGCGACGACGACGCCGAGTATCTGTACGGGAGCGAGTCGCTCGTGCAGCAGCAGTATCTCTATCGGGAGGACGAACACCGGAACGACCTTGTTTATCGGCGCGACGTAGGAGACATCGCCCGCGTCGAGCGCCCGGAGGAAAACCAGGAACGCGGCACCGGTCGCACAGACCGTCCCGACGACGACGGCGAGCGCGTCGAAGCCCAGAGACGGGAGTGACGGCATCTCCGAGGGCGACACCGATGTGAGAACGACCGGGAGATACCACGCGACGGCCGCGACGTTGACGAGGACGGTGAGAACCGACCCGGGAATCCCGTCGAAATATCGCTTGAGGACGAACAGGTAGACGCCCCAGACGACGGCGGCGACGAGCGAGTACGAGATTCCCGAATTCACGTCTACCGCTCGCGTCTGCGCCGGCAAGAGCGGTTCGATTACCGTCGTCCGCACCAGGTCCGGTCGCTGGTGTATACAGGCCGAATCCTCTCTGCGGCGCCGCGGCGACTTCGAACCGTCATGTCCTACGGATACGCCTGCGCCGTCGGCGACTGCGAGTTCGATACGTCTGCGGCAACCGAAGACGAGGTTGTCGACGACGCGCTGAGACACAACGACGACCACCACCCCGACCTCGACGTCGGCGAGTCGAGAATCAGAGAGGATATCGAGACGAGGTAGCTATCGGGCGACCCCCGGAGGCCCGGACGGCGTTCAGTCGAGCAGTCCGCGGACGTACGTCTGCTCGTGTTCCGGGAAGACGTGTCCGACCGCGTCGGACCCGTGGGTCTCGGCGAGCAACTGCCGCAGTTCACCCTCGTAGTCGGCCTTCGGAACCGTCTCGCTCGGGCCGACCTCGATGTCGAGCGTCTCGTCGACGATGCGGTCGACCGCACGGCGACCGAACCCCGACAGCGGCGCGAGATAGTCGACGTCGTAGCGGTCTTCGAGGCTCTGTGCTTGCGCCCGCGAAATGGTCGGCACGCGGTCGTCGCGCCGCGTCCCGTCGGCGATAGCGTCGTAGCCGAGTCCCGCAACGGCTTCTAACGCGGCTTCGTGAACCTTCTGGATGCCGTTTCGTGGGTAGCCGTCGGCGTGCATCCGCTCGACGGCGTCGGCGGCGATGTCGTCGTCGAGTTCGACCGTCTCGAACGGGTAGCCGAGCGTCTCGGCGGCTTTCTTCGCGTGTGTCCAGTCGTCGGTGAAACCGAAGTGCGCGGTCACGAGGCGCACGTCGTAGAACGAATCGAGCGTGAGCGCGGCGAGCGTCGAATCCTTCCCGCCGCTGTACAGGAGGGCCAGTTCCATCAGCGACGGCGGATGTTGAAGCGCTTCTTGTCGGGCTGGAGTTCCTTCAACAGCTGTTTCATCCGCTGTTCGTCTATCTTCGACTGGATGCGTCCGCTCTGGGCGAGCGCGACGAGCTGTTGTTCGACCTGTTCGGCGAAGTCGGGTTTGCTCATCTGGACCGCGTTGAGTCGCTGGCGCGCGCCGTCGGTGAGGTACTGACGCAGCAACGCGTCTTTCTGCGCCTGAGCGCGCTCCTCTGCCGCCTGCTGGGCCTCCTCGTTGCCCTGCTGCTGCTGTTGGCCGTCGGCCTGTTCCTGTAGCTCCTGAAGTCGCTCTTCACGGAGTTCGTCGAGCCGGTCGTCGTCGGAGTTCCCGCTCATACCCGAACTTTTCGCGCACGGCAGAAAACGATTACGGACAGCCTAGCGGCTGTCGGGGTCGAACGGCTGGAAAAGCGTGTGTGTCCTCTACGCGTAGCGTTCGAGTTCCGGACGGTCGAGCGACTCGAAGGCCGAGGCGGCGGCGTCGTCGAGGAAGGCGCGACCCTCGTCGCTGATGCGGCGGCCGTCGCCTCCAGCGCTCTCGACGAGCTCCTCCGCTTCGAGCTGCTGGAGGATGACACGGATAATCTTCTTGCTGCCGGTTCCCGTGTGGGCTTTCGCGACGCGGTAGCGCGTCGACCCGCGCTTACGGCCGCCGTACTCGACGGCGAGGCGCTCGACGCCGAACGGACCCTTCGTCGCGAGTTTGCGAAGTACGCTGGCGGCGCGGACGAACCAGAAGTCGTCGTTCTGGGGCGGCAGTTCGCGGTTCGACCCGGTTTTCGCGAACTGGATCCAGTCGGGCTGTTCGATGCGGTCCTCGAGTCGGTCGGCGACCTCCTGGATGAGGTCGTCCGCCGGAACGTCATAGAGGGTTACCATGGCTTCGAGTTCTGTGTTGCGCTGTTTAAAAGCATCGTATTGGCGTCGTCGGCCCTATCCAGCGGACGTTTCGGCTCCGACACGAACGGCAGTCAGGTGTTGTTGAGACCCAAGACGCTGACGACGACGCCGCCGATGAGCGTCGGCAGCCAGTACACCGCCCCGCGATAGATGACGATGGCCGCCAGAATCGCCGACTGCGTGACGGCAGGACCCGTCGCCGCCAGCAACAACACGAGCAGGACGCTCTCGATACCGCCCGCGCCGCCGGGTAGCGGCGTCACGCCGGCGATAGCGCCGATGGGGACGACGAACAGCAGAATCGCCGGCGAAACCGGCGTTCCAACGGCGTGGAAGGCGAACCAAAGGCCGAGCATCTGTGCGAGCCACCCGGCCGCCGACAGCGAGACAGCCAGTACCAGTCCGCGCGGGTTCGTTGCGACGCGTTCGATGGCGGCGAAGAATCGACTGATCCGCCCCTCGATGCTCTCTGCGGTCGGTTTCGAGACGCGCGGGACGAACTCCGCGACGCGTCGGATGACGGGCGTGAGCACGCTGACGGCTTTGTGTTCGAGTTGATACCGTCGCTGCCACCCGACGTAGACGAGGCCGGGAACTGCCGTGGCGAGCACGACGACGCCGATGACCGCCAGTTCGAGGCTCTGTCCGAGCGTCGTCTCCGTCGCGAAGTACACCGCGCCGACGAGCGCCAGCGTTATCGAGGGGACGAAGTTGAGCGTGTCGACGCTGGCGATGGCGGCGAGACCCGTCTCGTACTCGGCGTCCGAACTCTGCGAGATGAGAAGCGCCGTCACCGGTTCGCCGCCCGCCTGCCCGAACGGCGTGATGTTGTTCGAGAACATCGCGCCCGAGAAGACGAGAAACGACTTCACGGCCGAGAGTTCGACGCCGAGAACTGAGAGGACGGTCCGAAGCGCCAGCCCCCAGGCGAACAACCACCCGAGCGTCGCGACGATAACGAGCGCGACGAATCGCGGGTCGGCGCTCTGTAGCTGGTAGACGAGGTCGCCGACGCCGATGAGCGAGAAGAGAACCGCGAACACCACCAACGCGCCGGCGAAGCCGAGCAGAGTGGCTCGGAGGTTCTCTCTGGCCATACCCTCCCGGACGGTCACTATCGGCATTAAGCCACCGGAATCGACAGCAGCGGTAGCGATAGCTTACGCCCCTCTTCCGTCGCGGTAGCCGTGAAACTGTGAGGCTGACTCCCACGAGAGCGGTCGGCCGGACGCCTCGGTGGCTTTTTCGCGCCGACGCCGAAAGGCCGACCATGGACGAGCGGACGGCGTTGCGAACGTTGGCGGCGGAGCTCCCGGCGGCCGGCGACGACGCGGCGGTCGTCGACGGACTGGTCGTGACGACCGACATGCTCCACGAAACGACGGACTTCCCGGCCGGAACGACGCGCTACACCGCCGGGTGGCGGTCGGTCGGCGCGTCGCTGTCGGACGTCGCCGCGATGGGCGCAGAGACCGTGGCGGCCGTCGCCGCGTACGCCGCGCCCACGTTCGACGAAGACGAACTGAGTGCGTTCGTCCGCGGTGCCCGAGAGGTCTGCGAACTCGTCGGTGCCGAGTACGTCGGTGGCGACCTCGACACGCACGACGAATTCACGACGGCGACGACGGCCATCGGCCGAACCGACGACCCGGTGCTCCGGTCCGGTGCGACTCCGGGCGACCTGCTCTGCGTCACCGGGACGCTCGGGCGGTCGGCGGCCGCGCTTCGCTACTTCGAACGCGGCGATAGCGAACGCGGCAACGACCTCTTCCGGTTCGAGCCGCGAGTCGCTGCGGGCGTGGAACTCGCCGACTACGCGACGGCGATGATGGACTCCAGCGACGGCCTCGCGCGTTCGGTCCACCAACTCGCGGAGGCGAGCGACTGCGGGTTCGCGCTCGACTCCTCGGCGGTTCCGGTCGACTCCGCAGTCGACGACGTGACCGACGACGACGGGGAGTACTGGAAGTCCGCACTCCACTTCGGGGAGGACTTCGAGTTGGTGTTCGCGCTCCCCGAGTCGGCGCTCGAACGCACAGCGTCGGTGTCACCGACGCCGATTACCCGTATCGGACGCGTCACCGAGTCGAGCGCGGGCGTAACACTCGACGGCGAGTCGCTTCCCGACCGCGGCTACACTCACTCGGCGTAGCGCCGACGGCGGTGCGGCTCTCCAACGCTCAGGCGCTAATCAGCTGAATCGGCACTAGCATGAAACACAACAGGCCGAGCGCGAAGGTGAACACACCGACGAGCTGTCGCTTCCAGCCGATACCGGACTCGTCGATGGGGTGTGCGGGGCCGTTGATAGCGATGAACATCGAGAACAGACCCCAGAACGCCCACAGACCGACGGACTCCTGAAGGCCGAGTTCGCGGACGTAGTAGAGGTAGCCCGCGAGGCCGAACAGCCCGAGGGGAACGAGCGTCGCCACCGTCTCCTGTCTACGGCCGAGCATCGCGCGGACCATGTGTCCGCCGTCGAGCTGTCCGACCGGGAGCAGGTTCAGTACGGTGAAGAACATCCCGACCCACCCGCCGATGATGACCGGATTGACCGTCTGCGGGTAGCTGTAGTCGCTCGGTTGGCCGAGAAGCGTCGCGATGAGGTCCAAAAGCAGCGGGTTGTTGAACTGGATGACCTCGCTGCTGCGGACGAACACGCGCTCGGGTATCGTAATCGGGTCGAGCGAGAGGCCGATGGCGGTGACGACCACCGTCGCCGCCAGCCCCGCCAACGGGCCCGCGACGCCGATGTCGAAAAGCGCCTTCCGGTCGGGCATCTGCCCTCGCATCCGGATGATGGCCCCCATCGTGCCGAACGGGAAGATGAAGGGGATGAGGTACGGCAGCGACACGTCGACACCGTGGTACCGGCCCATCACGTAGTGGCCGAGTTCGTGTGCGCAGAGCACGCCGAGAACCGCGGCGGTGAACGGCCACGCTTCGAGCGCGACGAGCGGGTTCTCCTGAATCTGGCTCACAGGGATGTAGTACCACGCGTACGCGCCGACGAACAGCGTCGAGGCGACCGTCGCGACCAGTAAGAGCAGGTTCTTCCACGGAACGCCGTCGACGCCGACCGAAATCGGCTCGGCGACGAGCACGTCGAGCCCGTCGTTCGTCCGCGCGAAGCGGACGTCGTAGCCGGACTCTCGGAACGAGGGCCACACCGTCTCCAGTAGCGAGCGGCGCGAGACGAGCGACTCGCCGTAGTACAGCAGTCGGTCGTCGTCCGTCCGAACCTCGCGAACGTAGAAAACAGAGCTCAGCTGTTCGAGCGAGGGACCATCTGCGGGGGCGGTCGCTGGGCCGTACGGAGGGGGGTCGGCCTCGTCCATCAGATACTACCTGTAACGCGCAGAAGGGTATAACTTCGGTGCCTGAGCGAGTCGAAGGGTCGGTGCGGTCAGCGGTCGGTAGGTGTGAGGGGTGTCATGGTGGGAGGTGGGGACCTGCATGGTTCGCGATTCGGCCGGCAGCGCGGGGACCTGCGCGGGAGGCGAGGTCGCTGCAGCGAGTGGAGCTTACGACGACGGGGCGACGCGCCACGTGGTCGCGCTCGTGTACGACCACTTCTCGATGGTGAGTTCGTGGGTAGAGTCGCGAAGCTTCACCATCAGCGCGCCGATCTCTTTGGGCGAGAGACCGACTTCGTCGGCGATGAACTTCCCTTTGAAGTACAGTTCGCCGTCCTGCGCCTTCTCGACGAGGTACTGCTTCAGTCGGGTCTCTTTCGAGCGTCCGTCGGTGGAGGGGTTTGCTGTTGCGCTCATTTCGTTCTGACCTCACTTCCCACATCGCCGGTCGGGATGTTATAAAGACAGGAACGTTAGCCACAGTTCGGCCCCTTTCAGCCTGAATAGAGCAAAAGAGTTCGTTTTACGACGTTTTTATATGCGGTTAGAACATTCACAAGGCACTCTGGGAGATTCTTTCACACTTTTAATATATATAAAAACTAAGATATTATCCGGTTTGTAGACCGTTTTTAGGCAACAATAGCCGATTTCGGATCGGACAACCACGGCGAAACGGTCGATAAACGGAGTGTCCTTTGCCGCGATGCGAACGGGTTACGATCGGTCGTGGACCCAGAAGTCCGACTCGACGGTCGTCTCCTTCTTGAAGATGGGAACCTCGTCTTTGAGGCGGTTGATACCGTCCTCGACGGCGCGAAACGCTTCGGTTCGGTGTCCGGCCAAGACGACGACGAAGACGATGTCCTCGCCGTCCTCGATGACGCCGGTTCGGTGGTGCATCAGCACGCGTTCGACTCCGTCGCGTGCTTCGATGTCGCGTCGTATATCGGCGAGTCGCTCCCCGGCAACTCCCTCGTACTTCTCGAACGTCAACCGAGTCGTGCGGGGGTCGTCGTCCGCGTCCTTCGCTCTGACGCGACCGGTGAACGTGGCAATCGCGCCCGCACGCTCGGCGCGCGGGTCGCCTTTGAGCCGTTCGACGAGCGACTCCAGCGTGACGTAGGGGTCGAGCGCCTCGACGCGAGCGCGGAGGTCGTCGACGTCGACCTCGTCGATCGACGGGGCGGCGATAAGGATGTCGCCAGAGTCGTCCGTCTCCGCGGCCGCGTCGCCGAGGACCACCGTCGGGAGGCGGGCCGACTCGAATCCGGCGAGGAGCGCGAAGTCGTACTCGGCGGCGAGATGGTCCAGCAGTTCGTCGCGCGAGCGGTCGCGACCTGCGCCGACCCAGACGCCGTCGTCTGCGAGACCGTACGACGCCGCCGAGTCGGGGGCGGGGTCACTGCCGTCGGGGAGTCGTTCGACCGTCGCGACGCGGCCGTCGAGTCGCGACGCGAGTCGCTCGGTGAGCGTCGTTGCACCGGGGCCGACGACACAGAGTGTTCGCATATCCGGAAGACGGGGGACCGAGCGGCTTTAGTGTTGCTCAGCTCGGATGCGGAGCAGCTCGTTCGCGTCGCGCTGAAACTCGAAGGGGACGTCTTCGACGGTCGCGTCGTACCCGTTCGCTTCGAGCGTCTCCAGCGCGTCGTCGAGACGGGCCGAGCGCGTCGCGTCGAATCCCGAGAGCGGAAACACCCGGAGTTCGTCGCGAGCGACCCGGAGCAGTTCCGACAGCGCCGCGCGATGAAACGCCGCGTCCAGGCGGTCGTCGTACAGAAACAGGAGATGCGCCGACAGCACCAGCGAGAAACTGTCGTCGGCGAACGGCAGCGACGGGAGTCGGGCGGCCACGTACCGACCCGGGTTTGCGCACGCGTCCAAGCGAAACCGTTCCAGCGCCGCCCGCCGGTAGTCGGCCACGTCGTCGGGGTCGTCGTAGAACGTCCACCGGTAGAGCCGTTCGACCTCCGACAGTGCCGACGCCGCCCGCTCGACATCGTCTCGACCGCGGGCGACGAGCGACTCCACGTCCGCTGCGTACAGTGGGTCGACCGCGACGGCGTCGACGCCCCGAGCGGCTGCCTCGGCGGCGAACGAGCAGGAGCCACCGGGACAGTCGAGTACTCGACGACCGTCGAGCGCGTCGACGTCGAGGTCGAACATGCGGCGGTACTCGTCGAACGTGCGCCCGATGAACGCGAACCCTTCGATGTCGTACCGGCCGTCTACCTCCGATTCCATGGACAAATATGATCATCAAAGTACAAAAGAGTACTCTAGAGAAGAGACCCGGTCATTCTACTGGGTCGAAACGGCGATTCGGGGCCGGCTGAATCGGGAGTTGATAACCCTTAAGACCGAATCCCAGCAAACCGAGTGCAATGAGAGTCGTCATTTCTATCGGCGGGAGCGTCCTCGCGCCGGAACTCGACGCCCGTCGAGTCGAGGCACACGCCGCGGCAATCGAGTCACTCGCCCGTGAGGGCTGCGAGCTCGGCACCGTCGTCGGCGGCGGCGGCGTCGCCCGCGAATACATCGACGCCGCGCGCGGCCTCGGGGCGAACGAGGTCCAGTTGGACCAGATCGGTATCGACGTGACGCGCATCAACGCCCGCCTGCTCATCGCCGGCCTCGGCGCGGGCGTCAACCCGGCCCCGGCGCACAGTTACGAGGACGCGGGCGAGGCCATCCGCCGCGGCGACATCTCCGTGATGGGCGGCGTCGTCCCCGGCCAGACCACCGACGCGGTGGCCGCCGCGCTCGCGGAGTACGTCGACGCGGACCTGCTCGTCTACGCGACGAGCGTCGACGGCGTCTACAGCGCCGACCCCCGCAGCGACGACGGCGCCGAGAAGTTCGAGGAACTCACGCCCGAGGAGTTGGTCGGCGTCATCGCGCCGATGAGCACTGACGCCGGGTCCTCCGCGCCGGTCGACCTGCTGGCGGCGAAACTCATCGAGCGCGCCGGGATGCGCACTATCGTCCTCGACGGCACCGAACCGCAGCGACTCGAACGCGCGGTGCTCCGCGGCGAGCACGAGGGGACCGACATCGTCCCCGCGGGCGCGGGCACCGAACCGACGTACTGGTCCCAGCGATGAGCGCAGACGACGCGCACGAAGCGAACGACGCGGCCCCGACGGCCGCCGACGAGAGCGGTCGGGAGGAGGGAAGCGGCGAGACGCACCACGCCTTCTGGGCCGACGAAGTGGCCGACGAGATTCTCGCGCGAGACCCCGACGAACCCATCGTCGTCAAAGGCGGCATCTCGCCGTCTGGCGTCGCTCATCTGGGTAACTTCAACGAGATTCTCCGCGGCTACTTCGTCGCCGAGGTGCTCCGCGAACGCGGCTACGAGGTCCGACAGGTGTTCACGAGCGACGACAAGGACCCGCTCCGCAAACTCCCCCGCAAACTCGCCGACAAGGAGGGCGACATCGTCGGCCTCGGCGACGTCGACGCGGGCGCGCTCGGCCGAAATCTGGGTAAACCGTACACCGATATTCCGGACCCCTTCGGCGAGGCCGAATCGTACGCGGCGCACTTCGCGGCGCTCATCGAGGCCGATGCCGAGCGGCTCGGCGTTCCCGTCGAGATGATCTCGAACACGGAACTCTACGCGGATGGGACGTTCGAGCCCGTCGTACAGCACCTGCTCGAAAACGCCGACACCGCCCGCACGGTGCTCTCGAACTACCAGAGCAAGGTCGGCGACGACTACGTGCCGTTCAACCCGGTTTGTGGGAACTGCGGGAAGATTACGGAGACGGTGACGGGGATCGACCTCGACGCCGGCACCGTCGACTACGTCTGCACCGACATGACCGCCGGCGACAACACCATCTCCGGCTGCGGTCACGAGGGGACGGCGACGTTCCGCGACGGCAAACTGCCGTGGCGCTTCGAGTGGCCCGCCCAGTGGCAGGTGCTCGGCGTCGACTTCGAGCCGTTCGGCAAGGACCACGCCGAGGGCTCGTGGCCCAGCGGCGAGGACATCGCGCGTAACGTCCTCGGCATCGAACCGCCGGTCCCGATGACGTACGAGTGGTTCACGCTCAACGGCGAACCGCTCTCCTCCTCGGCGGGCAACATCGTCACGGTCGCCGAGGTGCTCGAACTCGCCGAACCCGAAGTCCTGCGGTACTTCTTCGCGCTCAACCCGCGCCGCGCCCGCGACTTCGACCTCCGGCGATTGGACCTGCTCGTCAACGACTTCGACCGCTTCGAGCGCGTCTACTTCGACGAGGAGACCGACGAGAACATCGAAGAGGTGGCCGACCGCGCGTACCCCTTCCTCGTCGACGAGGTACGGGAGGACCGCGTCCGTCTCCCGTACACGTTCGCCGCGGTGCTGGGCATGGTCGACAACCCCGAACTCAGGAGACAGATGGCGAAGAACGAGGGGCACATCACCGACGAGACGCCCGAGTGGGCCGTCGTAGACGCGATGGAGCGCGTCGAGAAGGCCCGCGCGTGGGCCAAGCGGATGGACAACGAGTACAACTACCGCCTCCAGACGGAGATGCCCGACGTGGATCTCGACGACGACGTGGCCGCCGCCCTCTCCACACTCGCGGCGTTCGTCGAGGAAGGCCACACGGGCGAGGAGATACAGGGCGAAATCTACGAAGCCGCGAAGGCACACGACGTGGAGACGGGCGATCTGTTTCAGGCGGGGTACCTGCTCTTTTTCGACCAGACGCAGGGGCCGCGTCTCGGCGAGTTCCTCGGCGAACTCGAACGGGAGTTCGTGGTGGGGCGTCTCCGTCGAACGGAGTGAGACGGAGGCTCGTCACGAACGGAATGAAGTGACGGCTCGCGACGGCCGGTGCCGTCCTCGGCGTCGTCGCGCTGGCGTGGGTCGTCCGCGCGCGTCGGACGCGACGGCGTCCCGTGGCCATCGAGATAACCGAACCCGGCCTGCGACCCCCGAGGAGTCGACGTAGCCCCGCAGACACAATCCGAACGTCTTTCCCGCTCGCACTCCTCCGGTTGGCCAATGAACACGCTGCTTTGGATCGTCTCCGGCGTGGCCCTCTACACGGTACTCGTCCTGCTGCTGCGACAGCGCGGGTTGCTCCCGAGTTCGCTGAAGGTGCAAGGCCCGCTGATGACGATTCACACCCGCCGCGGACGCGAGTTCCTCGAGTGGCTCTCCACCCCCAAGCGGTTCTGGCGGGCGTGGAGCAACGTCGGCGTCGGCATCACGCTCGTGATAATGGTCGGCACGTTCGTCCTCCTCGTGCTCCGCAGCGTCCAGATCGTCCAGAACCCGCCCGCGCCGACGGCGGTGAACGCACCGCGAAACGTGTTGGTCATCCCCGGCGTCAACGACTTCCTCCCGCTGTCGGTCGCTCCCGAGATTCTCCTCGGCCTCCTCGTCGGACTCGTCGTCCACGAGGGCGGTCACGGACTGCTCTGTCGGGTCGAAGACATCGACATCGAGTCGATGGGGCTCGTCCTCTTCACGGTGCTCCCCATCGGCGCGTTCGTCGAACCCGACGAGGAGAGCCAACGAAACGCGAGTCGCGGCGGCCGGACCCGGATGTTCGCCGCCGGCGTGACGAACAACCTCGCCATCACCGCCATCGCGCTGGCGCTGCTGTTCGGTCCGGTGACGGGCGCGATCGCGGCGTCCCCCGGCGCGGCCGTCGGCAGCACGTTCCCGAACTCGGCGGCCGCCGACGCCGGAATCGAATCGGGAGACCGCATCGTCGGCTTCGACGGGACGAACGTCACCTCGGACGCGGACCTCCGGAACGCGCTCGAATCGAACGACGCCGCGAACGTGACGGTGACGATGTCTGACGGCACCGAGCGGACCGTCCAGCGGTCGCTGTTGGTGACGGCGATGTCGCCGAACTCGCCGTTGGCCGCCGACGGCGAGGCGGGCGTGAGCACGAACGACACCATCGTCGCGGTGAACGGGACGTCGGTCAACACCGAGTCTGGGCTGCGCGAAGCGGTGGCCGACAAACCCATCGCTACGCTCACCGTCGAGGACCGGGCAGGCGAGGAGTCGACGGTGAGCGGCCCGATAGGCGTCCTTCTCGCCGTCTCTCCGGACGGACCGCTGAGCGAGCAGACCGACGTCCCCGGCGGCGAACAGGTCGTCGTCACGAGCATCGACGGCCAGCGAACGCTCGACTACAGCGACGTGCAGTCGGCGCTCGACGGGGGCGAACCCGGCGACGAGGTGAACGTCACCGCCTACGTCGACGGAGAGCTTCGGACGTACGAAGTGACGCTCGCCGAGGCGAACGACGGTACGGGTCGCGGCCTCGTCGGCGTGACGCAGGGGCCGGAACTGAGCGGCATCGGCGTCAACAGCCTCGGCGTGGTGCCGTACCCCGCCGAACAGTTCCTCAGCATCCTCGGCGGCGACATTCAGGGCGGGCTGTTCTCGCAGGTGCTGTTCATCCTGTTTCTGCCCTTCGCCGGTACGGTCGTTCCGGGTATCGACGCCAACTTCGCCGGGTTCGTCGCGACGAACGCGAACTTCTACACCGTCAGCGGTCCGCTCGCGGCGCTCGGTGGCGGGGTGTTCCTCCTCGCGAACGCCCTCTTCTGGGTGGGCTGGGTCAATCTCAACCTCGCCTTCTTCAACTGCATCCCCGCGTACCCGCTGGACGGTGGGCGAATCCTCCGCACGTCGACGGAGGCCGTCGTCTCGCGGCTCCCGGTCGAGGGGAGACAGGAGCTGACGAGCGCGATAACGACGAGCATCGGCCTCATCATGCTCGCCAGTCTGCTGTTGTTGCTGTTCGGCCCGCAACTGCTCGCCTGAAGCCGCGTCGTCGAGTGGCGACGGTCGTCGGCACCGACGCCGAGCCCCGATCCCGGTCGGCGTCGACGGCGTTCCGTGGCGTACCGAACGCAGGGGCAGACGCGCCTACGAGTCGAACTCGATGTCCTGTCGCTCGTAGAACGCCTCGGGCGTATCGTCGATTCGCTCGAACGACCCGAAGTCGCGCTCGTGGTGACGAATTAGCTGTTCGATAATCCAGGAGCTGAACGTCTCGTCGAACCGCCAGGCGTCCTCGGGACTCTCCACGTCGAAGCGGCCGTCGGTGGCGAAGGCGACGTAGACGTGGTAGAAGCCGAGGATGATGTCGGCGAACTCGCGGGCTTTGCCGCCGGTCTCGACCCGCTTTTCGAGGAGTTCGTCGCGGCCGCTGTCGGTCAGCGCGAAGTACTTCCGGTCGGGTTCGTCCTCGCGTTCGACCCGTTCGGCCCAGCCCTTCTCCTCGAACTTGTAGAGGATGGGGTAGACCGAGCCGTACGACGGTTCCCAGTGGCCGCCACTTATCTCGCGAATCTTCTTGAGAATCTCGTAGCCGTACCGCGGTTTCTCGCCGAGCAACTCCAAGACTAGATACGAGATGAGGCCTTTGGGGGGGCCGCTTTTCCGCATTGGTTGCCAATCAGAGGGGCGTTGTGAAAGCGTTTCGGTTGGTCCGGTTCGGCCGCCGTCTGCGGGACGGAGACGGACGGTCTCACGGTTCCTCGGTCGTGTCGTCGCCGAACCCGGTCGAGCCGGCCTCGTAGTCGACGTCGACGTCGTCGCCCGCGAGCGCGACGTGACCGTAGTTGAGCAGCGCGACGAAGACGCCGCCACCGACGGCGTTGCCGAGTGTCGTCCAGCCGAGGAACTTCGCGAACTCGAACAGCGTGACGCCCTGACCGAGAAACATCGCGGCGAGCACTTCGGTCGTCCCCAACAGCGCGTGGTGAAAGGGCGCGAAGCCGATGGTCGAAGCGACGACGAGGACGATGACGACCCGGCTGATGGTGTCGCGGCTCGCCGCGACGAGCCACGTCAGCAGTCCCATCAGCCACCCGGCGATGACGCCGCTGGCGGTGACGACCCACCACGGAAACGGGAGTAGCGCCGACGCCATCGAGCCGAACGCCGCCGGGTCGACGATATCCATCGCCGGACCGACAGCGGCGATGAGTCCAGCGAAGCACGCGCAGCCGACGAGGTTGGCGGCGAGGACGACGCCCCAGAGGCGAAGGAGCTCCCGAAGCGAGGCACGGTCGGCCAACACGGGGAGAACGGCCATCGTCGTGTGCGCGGTGAACAGTTCGGTCTGGCCGATGATGACGAACAGGAAGCCGACGGAGGAGACGCCACCGAGAGTGAGCTGTTTCGCGAGCGCCGAGTCGAAGTTGGGCTGGAACGTCAACGCCATCCCCATGAACAGCGCGCCGAAACTCACGGTGAGCCCCGCGCCGAACCCGGAGATGGCGACGCCCTTCGTCGGGCGACGCATCTCGGTGAGGGCGTTCTCCATCTCCCGTTCGATGATGTTGCGGTACGAGAGCGTCGCGCCGGAGGGGTCGTCTGTCGTCGATGGCATCGAATGGTCAGCCTCACCGACGCTCGCCGAGGCAAAACAAGTTGGGGCGAGTATCAGCCGCCGGGTCGGGGGCGAACCCCCGGTGCGACTCACAACGCCCTTAGTCGGCGGGGTCCAACGCCCGCGTATGCCTCAAGCGCCGCAGACCGAGGAAGGGTGGTACGCGCTGCACGATTTCCGCAGCATCGACTGGGACGCGTGGCGCGACGCGCCCCGGCGGAGACGCGAACGCGCTATCGACGAAGCCGTCGACTACCTCCAGTCGCACGAAGCCGTCGAGGATGCGGACGAAGGCGCGTCTGCCGTGTTCTCCATCGTCGGTCACAAAGCCGACCTGCTGGTTCTGCACTTCCGGCCGACGCTCGACGCGTTGTCGACGGCCGAACGCCGCTTCGAGCGGACGGCGCTCGCCGGGTTCACCGACCAGCCGACGTCGTACGTCTCGGTGACCGAAGTGAGCGGCTACGTCTCCGACGAGTACTTCGAGGAGGGTGCCGACGCCGTCGACGAAGGCCTCCGACGCTACATCGAGGGGAAGATGAAACCCGACATCCCCGACGACGAGTACGTCAGCTTCTACCCGATGAGCAAGCGCCGCGGCGAGCAGTACAACTGGTACGATCTCTCCTTCGAGGAGCGCGCCGAGTTGATGGCCGGTCACGGCGACGTGGGTCGGAAGTACGCGGGTAAAATCAAGCAAGTCATCGCCTCCAGCGTCGGCTTCGACGACTACGAGTGGGGCGTGACGCTGTTCGGCAGCGACCCGACCGACATCAAGGATATCGTCTACGAGATGCGCTTCGACGAAGCCTCCTCTCGGTACGGCGAGTTCGGGCAGTTCTACGTCGGCCGGCGGTTCCCGCCCGCAGACCTCGGCGCGTACCTCGACGGCGAGTCGGTACCGACGAACGAACACGAGGACGCAAGGCACCACCACGGTGACGCTCACGGCGAGAGCGGCGGGCACCACGGCCACGGCGAGAGCGGACACCACGGCGACGACGGTGATGGTAGCCATCACCACGGAGGCGACAGCCACCACGGAAGCGGCGGAGACGACGGAGGTGACGCCGACGAGAGCGAGACCATACGCGGCGAACTCACCGACCTGAACATCTACGCCGGGCAACCACACGGCGAGGACGTCTACGCGACGGTGCTGTACTCGGAGGCCGACACGGGGGAGCTGTTCGACGAAGTCGAGGGACTCCGCGGCAACTTCGAGCACTACGGTACGCACGTCAAGACGGCCGTCTACGAGGCGAACGAACGCGGTCGCTCGGCCGTCGTCAGCATCTGGGAGACCCAAAGCGCCGCCGAGACGGCCGCCGGATTCCTCTCGGAACTGCCCGGCATCGTCTCGCGCGCGGGCGAGGAGTCAGGATTCGGCACGATGGGGATGTTCTACACCGTCAAATCCGACTACCGCGAGGAGTTCGTCGACAAGTTCGACACCGTCGGCGGCCTCTTAGGCGAGATGGACGGCCACCAGGAGACGGACCTGATGGTGAACGTCGACGACGAAGACGACATGTTCATCGCCAGCCAGTGGCGCTCGAAGGAGGACGCGATGGGTTTCTTCCGCAGCGACGAGTTCCGCGAGACCGTCCAGTGGGGCCGCGACGTGCTTGCGGACCGCCCGCGGCACGTCTTCCTCGCCTGAGTCGCCAATTCACCGGGTCGTGAGCGTCGCTCCCGGCGCGTTCTTTCGGACGCTCTCGATACCGTTTCTCGCCGCCGCCTTCGAGGAGTACCCCTCGCCGCCGTCGGCGATGATGTTGCCGTTGTCGTGGCGGAGTCGCCAGCGCCACTCGTCGGCGCGGTCGCGGTACAACTCGAAGGTCGCCGCCGACTCCGGTTCGACCTCGTCGGACTCGCGTTCGTCGCCGGTCGAGTCGGAACGCTCCGTCGAGGCGGCGACTTCGGACGTATCGGCGGCCGAATCGAAGCGGCCGACGACGTTCCCGTCGGCGACGACCGACACCGAGACTCGGACGTTCTGCTCGTTCATATGGTACACTGACGACGTCGATGAACGTATTAGTTACCGACGGCTGTCGAGAGTGCGCAGCGGAAGTGGTCGAAAAACGAGGTGAACCGATGCTGTCGGTCGAATTCGAAGTGAAGCGAAGGGGTGGCGGACGGAGAGCGACCGACCGCCGACTGAGATGTCCCTATCGAGTCCGAGTGGGTTCCATCGACTGTGCGAACGCGAGGTACGGTTTGAGCTCCGACTCCGGGTCGGTGAGGTGGAGACGGCGGGTTCGCTCGTCGTAATGAACGAACCGAGTCGCCGTCAGTTTCGGAAGCGCCGCGTGGTGCAGTTCGAGGCGGAGGCGACGGCGGTCACGAAACGACGTCACTTCCCGCTGCAACATCCGCTCGATGAGTTGTTCGTGGCGCATCGGTTCCCCGGTGTCGAACAGGACGTACAGGACGCCCCGCCGACAGGGGTCGGCGAGCAGTTCGAAGGCCGTTGACGGTGCGAGTGAGTGGTCGTGTGTATCTGAAGACATTACTGTGCGAACCGGAGAGAAGCGGAGTCGCTGGAGTAGTCGACCGGTCGAGCGACGGCGTACAGTCCGCGGTGGAGGGGAGGCGACATAATGTCAATTAGATACAACTACGCCAGACAATATATAACCGAGGCCTTGAACGAGATGGGTTATATATGACAGGGGTGACGCCAGTGTCAGTCGCGGTCGAACGCGTGCCGACCGACCGACAGCGCCTCGTTCTCTCCGAAGACGTCGAAGAGACGTCGGCTCTCCAGCGAGTTCCACCGAACACGAAACAACGCGTCGAACTCGGCAGTTTCGAGTCGCTGGACCGCGGCGACGGTGGAATCTGCGGCGGCGGCCTCCTCGAACCCCGCGGGTCGCCGCCTCGTACCCAGAGCAACGGGACGAGCGAACTTCGCCCCAACACGACCCGTTCGAATCGAACTGTCACGTCGGGCAGAGCGTCCATCAGTTCGTCGAGAACGAATTCACCCCGCTGAGAAGAAACTGGGCTACTACACTCACGCAACTGCGTTGCGGAGTAGGTCACATTACTGTTTCCTCTACCAGTAAAGCCCGACGTAGCGACGCGCGCAGGTTTTGATATCGCAGAAGAGAGTTTATACCCCTGTTCGGACTACAGACCGGCGTTCTGCTTGCCGGTGCCGACGAGGTCCGCCCCGTCAACCGAAGAGCGAAGGCTGTCCATCCCGTCGTCGCGGGTGATACCGAAGTTTTCTCGAGAGAGGTCCTCGACGCGTTCGATCTCCTCGTCCGACAGCGGCGGTGTCTCCGAGGCAGCGGCCCACTCGTCGATGTCGGCGGTCGTTCGGAAAGTCGGCGTCACCGACGCGACGGCGTCGTGGCTGAGCAGCCACTGGATGGCGGCTTGGCCCATCGTTCGCTCGCCGTTATTCCCGGGCGGAGTCCGGGAGCCAGAGGTGCTCTGCTCCTCCCTGCGTTCGAGGAAGCGCAGCGCCTCGACTTTCTCCCACCCGGTCTCGTACCACTCGTCCGGGCGGAACCCGCGGTGGTCGCCGGCGTCCAGTTCGGTGTCGGGCGTCACCTGCTCGTTCAGCAGTCCCGAGGAGTGAGGGACACGGGCGATGACGGACGTCTCCGCTTCTTCGCGCGCGATGGTGTCGAGGAAGTGACGGCCGGGCGTCTGCTCGAAGACGTTGAACACCGTCTGGATGGCGTCGAAGTCGAGTTCGACCGCACGATCGCCCTCAGCGAGCCAGCCGATGGAGGGGCCGAGCGCCCAGCCGAGCGCGTCGACGGTCCCCTCCTCCTGCAGCGATTCGAGCGTCTCGATCACGTCTGGCGTCACTTCGTCGACGTTCGCGTTGTGCAGTTGGAGGAAGTCGACGTAGTCGGTGTCGAGACGCTCCAAACTCCGCTCGACACAGGTTCGAATCCAGTCGGGATCCAGTCGCTTCGGCAACTCGCCGTGGCCCGCCTGCGGGTGGTTGTAGAAGTCGTAGCCGATCTTCGTCGACAGCGTCACCTCGTCGCGGCGGTCGGCCAGCGCCTTCCCGATGAGTTTCTCGCTGTTCCCGTGGCCGTACACGTCGCCGGTGTCGAAGTACGTGATCCCCTGGTCGAGGGCGTGTTCGATCATCTCGATGGCCTGCTGTTCGGTCCGGTCACCCCACCAGTCGGTGCCGACGACCCACGCGCCGAAGCCGACTTCGCTCACTTCCACTCCCGAATCGCCCAGCGTTCGGTAGTTCATACCGCGCGCTACGGCGAGACGACACTTATCGGAACCGGTTCGACCGTCGAATTCATGAAGAGCGTGGCGACTGGCGGTCTCCGAGCGAACAAGGTGTTCTCGCCGCCGCTCGTCGCGGTCCGTTGACGAGGTGGCACCGCGTGTGATATATTAGATACCGCGATATCAAATATCGTCTGCGTGGAGAACCGACGTTTCGGAGTTTGGCCGGACGATACGCGCCTTATTTCACATGATTAGAATGAATTGAGACGCGTCTGTCGATCCTCCACTCGAACAATACGCTATACACCTTACCGGTAGACACGCAACAGAATCCATCCTCCGAACTTGTGGGAGAACACCGTCTCGAACTACCGGAACATGTAGACACTCGCTACGCGCCGAGAGTATCGTTTCTACATGTCTGAAATCATATAAAAGTATATTATCAGTTAATACGACAGGGGTGGTAATCGATTCGCCATGTCGAAGAAGAGTCACGCATCGACTACCGACATCCGGTTGCGTCGGTGGAAAACGAATCGATACACGCGTCGGGCGGTACTACGAGGGGGAGTATTCGGTCTCGGAACGCTCGGCGTAATCGGAGTCGGGAGCGGTCGAGAGCGAGTTCGATATCTCGCCGCGGGCGACCCGCTCGCCAGCGGCGTCTCGAGACGAGTCGTTGGTGCCGGATTCTCCATAGAACGCGAACTCTTCGGGGGGAACGTGCTCGTCGTGACGGGCAAGTCGGGCAAGCGGGCGCGATTAGCTGGCGTCTCTGGAGTCGTCGACGCCGTCGAGGATCGTATGCTCCGTACAGACGCGTCCAACGTTCTCCCGCGCTCGGCGGGGAACGCGACGACGAGGCCTCCGACAGCATCGGGGTCACCAACACCGCAAATCGATCCCACCGACGAGGACGACGAGGACGACCGATACGTCTCGCGTCAGTGGGACAAACGCGTCATCAAGGCGTTCGAGGCGCACCGAACTGCTACCGGGAAAGGGACGCGCATCGCCGTCATCGACACGGGAATTTACGCCGATCATCTGAACCTTCGAGAGAACGTCGATCTCGATGCATCGGTTCGAATCAACCAGGGTCGAACGTTCCCATCGCGAGGCCGCGACGGTTTCGGGCACGGGACGTTAGTCGCTGGCGTCGCCGCCGCGAGCAACAACGGCGACGCCGGTATCGTCGGCGTCGCACCGGACGCCGAACTCGTCTCGGTGAGCCCGTCGGCCGGAGGGAGTAGTCCGGGAATCGATCCGGCGAAGATACAGGCATTCTTCTCGGACGTGATTCTCTCGATGGAGTACGCGGCGAGTATCGAAGCCGACGTGATGAACCTCAGTCTCGGTGTGCTGTTCGACTTGTCGTCGGACCTGAGTCGCTTTCTGCTGCTCGTAGCGGACTACCTCGCGGTGAGGAACTGGCTGTTCACCGTCGTCGTCATTGCCAGCGGGAACGCCGGGTTCGGATTCCCGCCGGGTGGCAGGTTCTTCGACTTCCCGGGAAGCATCCCAAGCGCGCTGACCGTCGGCGCGACCGGCCCGAACGACAGGCGAACGGAGTACACCACCTACGGGAGCGAATTCGTCGACGTGAGCGCACCCGGCGGCGGCTACGAGACCATCGTCAAAGCGTTCTGCACGCCCGACGGTGACAGCGACGACACCGGCGAGATCTCCTCGGACGCGACCGGATGGTTGCTGCCCGGCTCGACGGTCGGCGACGCGTGCGCGCTGCCCGCATACCCGTATCCGCGTAACAACATCTGGGGACCGTTTCCCCCGAACAGCTACATGGCGCTGTCGCTGACGACGTATCCGACCGAGGCCCTGCTCTCAGAAGACCGGCACTACGGATACTCCGCCGGAACCTCGTTCGCCGCTCCGCAAGTCGCCGGTGTCGTGGCACTCGTTCGAGAGGTCGCTCCGGAGCTCTCGGCCCCGGAGGTCCAGCGGCTGATCACGGAGACCGCCGACGGGATTCCGGGCGAGAGTCGCGCCGAACTCGGCGCCGGCCGCGTGAACGCTTCGAGAGCCGTTGAGGCCGCTCGGCGGATGAGCGAATCGCACTCGCCGTCGGGGTGAGCGACTGTCGGAGACGGGGAGACAGGTCTCGCGGCGTTCGGTTCGCACCGCCGGGAAGTCGGCAACGCTTAATCGCTCAGCGACGCCAGTCGTAGAGGATGGATACGCTTCCTGTGCGCGTCGCGTGTATGTACGTGGCCGACCGCTCGCCCGAACAGCGGGCGGCGTACGAGTGGTGTGGCGACACGGCGGCGACAGCGGACATCGTCTCGTTCGGTGCCGTCGCTGACGGAGCCGTCGACCTCGGCGCTTACGACGCTGTGTGGTGGCACCGCGACGCGCCTCTCGACGGCGGGATTGCGGCCGTCCGAGACGGCGCTCGCCGCGTCCGCGCGTTCCTCGAAGACGGTGGTGGGCTGCTACTCTCGCTTCGCGCGCTCTCTGCGGTCGAACCCCTCGGCATCGACAGCGTCGGTCCGGACGCGACCGGCGTCGAGGACGTTCACGACCCGGTCGGGTTCGCGCGGAAGGCGCTCTACGACGACCATCCGGCGTTCGAATCGTTCGGCGAGCGGTTCCACGTCGCGTCGGCGGGCGACGAGCGGTCGTTCGCCCGCTACGAGTCGCTCGTTCCCGAACGAGGCGAACTCCTTGGGAGTTCGCTCCGCGGCGACGACCTACTGGTCGGCCACAAGTCGCTATTGTCGTGGCGCGTCGGCACCGGACACGTCGTCGGCGTCGGCGAGCACCTCCGGTTCGGCGACGGCGGCGACGAGACGCACGGGCGCGACCGATTCACACAAAATCTACTGACGTCGCTCGCCGCCGACCGCTGGCCGACGTTCACCGACCGACCCGCCGACGCTGACGGGTTCGCCGATGTTCGGGCGGCGCTTTCCGACGACCACCACCGGCCCGGCTACCACCTCGCCGCGCCCGCGAACTGGTTGAACGACCCGAACGGCCTCGTCCACTACGACGGCCGATACCACCTGTTCTATCAGTACAACCCCGCAGGACCGTTCCACGGGTCGATTCACTGGGGGCACGCGACGAGCGAGGACCTCGTCCACTGGCGCGACGAATCGGTGGCGCTCTCGCCGTCGCCGGACGGCCCGGACCGCGACGGCTGCTGGTCCGGCTGTACCGTCGTCGACACCGACGGGACGCCGACGTTGCTCTACACCGGCGGTCGCGGTACCGTCCAACTGCCGTGTCTGGCGACCGCAGCCGACGACGACCTTCGGACGTGGGTTAAACACGCCGAGAACCCGGTTATCGAGGAAGCGCCGACCGACCCGCCGGTGCTGGCGACGAACGACTGGGACGCCGAGTTCCGCGACCACTGCGTCTGGCGACAGGACGACGTCTGGTACCACCTCATCGGTGCGGGCACGCAGGCTGGAGGCGGCGTCGTATTGCTCTACCGCGGCGAGAGCCTCGACGAGTGGGAGTACGCCGGCCCGCTGTTCTGCCGCGAGGAGTCCGACCCCGGAACCGTCTGGGAGTGTCCGGAACTGCTGACGTTCGAGGAGGGACAGATTCTGCAGGTGTCGAACTACGACGAGACCATCTACTTCGTCGGCGAGGCGGATTTGGACACACCAGACTTCGAGCCGACGAACGAGGGCGTCCTCGACTACGGCGACTACTACGCGCCGCAGTCACTACGCACGCCCGACGGCCGCGTGCTGACGTGGGGGTGGCTCCCGGAGGCCCGCGGCCTCGACGCACAGTGGCGCGCTGGCTGGTCGGGCGCGATGTCGCTCCCGCGGGAACTCGACGTCTCCGGGGGAGATATCGTCCAGCGACCGGCCGCCGAACTGGCGAGCCTCCGCGGGCGCAGCGCGCTCTCGGGCGACGTGTCGCTGTCGGCGGGCGAGCGCCGGACGCTCGACCTCGCGGGCAACAGCTACGAACTGGCGTTCGACGTCGACCTCGACTCGGGTGCGACCCTCGAACTCGGCGTCTTCGAGTCGCCCGCGCTCTCGGAACGAACGGTCGCCAGGTACGACGGCGAGTCGGTCGTCGTCGACCGCTCGAAGTCGAGTCACGGACCGGCGGCGAGGGACGAACAGCGGATGCCCGTCGAGGGCGACGGCGACGGGGACGCGCTCTCGCTTCGGGCGTTCGTCGATGGGTCGATTCTGGAACTGTTCGCGAACGAGCGCCGGTGTCTTACGAGCCGCGTGTACCCGACGCGCGAAGACGCCGACGGTGTCTCGTTGTCGGCGGTCGGCGGCGACGTGACGCTTCGCGCGGCGAGAGCGTGGGAACTCGAATCGACGTTTCCGGCGGGTCGAAACCGGCGCTCTGACGGCGGCTGAGCGAACTTCGCTCGAACGCGCTGCAAGAAAGGTAGTACCGCCTACGCGACCGACTCTCGGTGTCGCTCACCGACGGCGAACCGACGGTCGGCAGCGGTGCGGCAGCGTCACGAGGTTGTACACCGCCGAACGCCCCACCGACTCCTCGATGTAGCTGCGTTCGTCTTCGCCGAGGCCGTCTCCGTCGACCTCGATGTCGACTTCGAGGTCGCCGAACATGTCGACGGGGTCGCCGTCTTCGGTCGTAATCTCTTCGAGATGGAGGAAGACGAACGGATCCCAGGCGATGCGGACGCTGGTTTCGAGCGTGTCGAGTTCGATGCCCGCCGCGATTGCGCTCATGCTGACGGCGGCGTTGATGCACCCCGAGAGCGCGGCGAGCGCGAGTTCGATGACCTCCTGGCGGTCGGTCGGGTCGACGAATCCGACGGCGTCTTCGACCTCTCTGTGCCCGCCGAGATGGTGGACGTACTCGCGAGCGGTGCGGTCGATTCGCTGACCGCCCAGCGTGTACGGCCCGGTCGTCGCCTTCGTGTGAATCGCCCGACCTTCGTAGACGCCCGTCGCTTCGAGGTCGAACTGCACGTCCTCGGGGTTGGCCTCGGCGAACTCCAAGAACGCCTTCAGTTTCTCCACGTCGACGCCCTGTGTTACGGTTCCTTCCTGTTCGGATTCTACTGCCATCGTGATACACCTCTTCGGGGTCGTCCCCCGGCCACCGCGTTCTGCGACGGACAGTTTCCCGTACGGCGCCGCCGAATCTATAATTAACCTGAGATATTTTCGCGGGGAGTGAGTGCGTCTCACCGACTGAGACCGACTGGATCTCGGCCTTCCGAGACAGGGTTATCCTCCGTCCGGCGGTAGTTCTCGCATGACCGCCGAGACGCTGTCGGACCCCGACGGGTTCCTCGAACTCGTCAGACGCGCGCCCATGATGGAGGCCCTGTGCGACGGGGCGGCGGACAGACGAACGCTGGAGGCGGAGTTGGATATCTCGCGGGCGACCAGCCATCGGTTCACGCGGTGGTTCGGGGACCGAGGGTTGGTCGAGCGAGTCGACGGCGAGTTCCGCCTCACGGCGACCGGGCGTGCGGTAGCGGAGGCGCTCGCGAGGTTCAAATCGGAAGTGACCGTCGCGCTGTTGCTCGCGCCCGTGCTCGACGCGGTTGACGGGGGTGACGGCCCCATACCGCCGATTCCGCTCTCGGCGTTCGTCGACGCGACGGTGACGACGCCCGGCGACGGCGACCCGCACGGGCCGATGAACCGGTACGTCTCGCTCGTTCGAGAGAGCGAGACGCTCCGCGGATTCGACACGTGGGCCATCGCACCGACCTACATGGGGGAGATTCAGGAGCGGATTCTCGAGGGCATGGAGACGACGCTCGTCGACCCGGTGGCCGTCGTCGAGGACGTGATGGAGAACTACCCGGAACGGTGCGTGGCGGTGTGCGTGAGCGGACATCTCACGATTCGACTGCACGACTCGCTGCCGTTTGGACTGGCCGTCTTCGACGACCGAATCGGCGTCGCCGTCCGCGACCCGGAGACGAACGCGCTGACGGCGTTCGTCGACACCGACTCCCCGGCCGCTCGCGAGTGGGCGGAGGCGACCTACGAGACGTACGAGTCCGAGTCCGTCCGTCTCGAAACGTTCACGAAGAGCGGGATTCGGGATGCGCTGACGAACCAGTAAGCGGCTTCGAGAGCCGGACGGGAGCGAGAGAACTGCTATGCTCCGCCGCGACATACTGACTCGGGTCCGAGGGTAGCGAATCATGGTCAAAGAAGTGAGCTGTATACACGCCGGGTTCGAAGATTGCGAGTTCCTCGTCCGCTCGGAAAACGAGGTGGAACTGGTCGCGTTCGTCCAGCGACACGCCGAGGAGACGCACGGCGTGACTGTGTCGCGAGAACACGTCGAGCGGATATCGAGAGACGTGTAGGCCGACGTCCTCCGGAGCAGCGACCCGACGACGCCTCGGGACCGCCGCCGACCAGTCTCGTCTTTTCGCCGTCTCCCGCGTCAGTACTCGCCTTCGTCCGGTAGTTTCTCGCAGCGCTCCCACCACGACTCCGGCAGTTCTTCGTCCGGCAGCGGGAGGTGGCCGTGGCCGAGTGTGCCCACCACTTTGGTCCGATTGCCGTCGAGACGGATTCGGACCGTCGGCGCGAGCGTCCCGCCGAAGCGACGCAGTTGTTCGGCCTCGGGCAGCACCGCGACTTCGTCGAGACTCGGCCGGTCGAACTCGAAGTAGTTGAAAAAGGAGGTGACGAGCAGTTCGTCGCCGTGGTCGTACGCGAGCCACGAGTACGCCTGGAACGGCGCGTTCGACGGGTTGGTCAGCACCAGACCGGAGGCGTTGAGCGGTTCGTACTCGCCGCGCAGCGAGTCGGCGACGAAGCCGTACAGCGCGTCGTACCCGTCGAGACCTGGCGTGAACGTGTGGTCGTGACTGGAGATGAAGAGGTAGTAGCACCCGTCACGGCGGACGACGTGCGGCCGTTCGAGTTCCTGGTTGACGCAGACGGCGTCCAGTAAGGGCGGCCTGAGCTCGAACTCCGTCGGGTTGCCCGTCGGCGACTCGGCGATGCCGACGCTGCCGTTGAATTCCTGTTGGGCCGCGTCGCCGCCGCAGGCGTCGGACCCCTCGGGGACGGGCGTGTTCGCCTCGAACAGGAGATAGGTGGTGCCCTCGTCCTCGAAGAACCACGGGTCCCGGAAGGTGTAAATCATCCCTCTGGACTGGCTCTCCGTCTCGTAGAACTCCCCGTCGGGTTCGAGCAGAACCTCGTGGGTCCACGGCCCCTCGATTCGAAGCCCGTCCTCGTCGGTTTCGACGGTGCCGCCGTGCCCGACGGCGAGACGCTGGGTGTAGGTGAGTGCTTCTTCGCCTCGGGCGCCCGAGGCGGTGTAGTAGGCGTAGATGGTTCCTTGGTCGTACAGCGCGCTTCCGGCCCACTGCCGCGACCCGAGCGGTCCCTTCTCGTCGACGTCGAAGATCGATCCACCAGTTTTCCAGTTCTCCCCGTCGCGGGAGTAGAAGTACCTGATAGTGGCTACGTCGTGGCGTTTGCCGGGCAGCAGTTCCGACGAGGAGGAGAGTGCGAAGACGATGCGGTAGCCGTCGATGTCGGCGATAGAGCCGTCGCGCTCGCGGAGGAACCACGTGTCCCAGATGTGGAGGTCCGAGTCGACCGGTGCCTCCGGCGGGTAGATGATCGGGGCGACAGTATCGTCGGTGCGTTCGATTGCGGCGGCGTGCTCGCGGGTCCACGCGGGAGGGCCGTTCTTCGCCTCGAATTCGCGCGTGCGTTCGTTCATGTGAGCCCGAATGCCGTACTGCGTTGAAAGTGACCCGCTTCCCGACGCGGCGGATCGAATCGAGAGACGACATGGTCGTCGGGTCATCCACGTCTTCACGTGGTCTGACCCGACGCGCGCACACCCGAACCGATTTGAGCGACGATGGCCAACGTGGCCCAATGACAAAGCGTCACATCTCGCTCCCCCTCGCGGCCGAGGACGGAGTTCGAGCCTTCATCGACGAGGTTGACGAACGACTCTCCGGCGAGGAGGACACCTGTGACGTGGTCCAGGACGTGCTTATCGACCTCTACGGCGACCGCGAGGCGTACGAGCGCTGGCAGGCGGGCGAGGGCGTATCGAACGCAGAGCGCGTCCGCCTCCAGGGGTACGACCCCTGCAACTCGACCCTCGAATCGGAGTACTACGCCGAGAAGGACGAGGAGAAGTTCAAGCGCTCGAAACACCTCCAGTGGCTGTGGCGGCAGTTCGACGCGACGCCGATGGCCGACAACGTGGAGTTCGCGCTGCGATTCCGCCAGATGCTCGCCAACCACCTGTTCGAGGAGGCCGGCGAGAACCTCCGCCTGTTCAAGGGCATCACGATGACGTACGGCCACAACATCCGCGTCGGCGACAACACGGTCATCCACGACGACGTCCACCTCGACGACCGAGGTCGGTTGACCATCGGCAATCGCGTCTCCATCTCCGACGGCGTCCACCTCTACAGCCACGACCACGACATCGTCGACCAAACCGCAGTAAAGAACTTCCACACCGTCGTCGAGGACGACGCCCGCGTCACCTACGACGCGATGGTTCGGGCGGGGTGCAAAATCGGCGAGAACAGCGTCGTCGGCGCGCGCTCGGTCGTGCAGGGCGACGTCCCCGCCCACCACGTCGCCGTCGGCACACCCGCGGAAAGCGTGAAAATCAAGCCCGGATGGGAGGACGAAGCCGAACCGCTGGAGGCGGGCGGCGAGAACCAGCAGGCCGAGCGCGAGATACCGTACGACCTCCCCGAAGGCGTCGACGTGTTCGACGAGTTCGGTCGCGACCTTGGATCGCCGAACTAAAAATCGGGCGGTTCGACCGCCGCGCAGTCCGCCGGAACCGTGAGGTTCGAACGTCGAAACACGCCTTTTTTGCGATAGCTTTTGGTTAGGGAAGACAGAAATCCGACCATGGACCGACGGACCTATCTCGGCCTCGTCGGCGTCGCTGCCGTCAGCGGTTGCCTCGACGCCCCCACCGCCTCCGACCCGTCCGGGAACGACACCTCCACCGACGAGGAGACGACGTCGCCGCCGCCGCAGAGCATCCAGCACGAGTCGGTCGTCACGGGACTCGAAATCCCGTGGGGGGCGGCGTGGCGCGACGGCGACCTCTATCTCACCGAGCGCCTCGGACGCATCGTCCGCATCCCCGACGGGGAGGGCGACCCCGAGGAGTTGCTCACTGTCGAGGACGTCGTCCAGGACGGCGAGGGCGGACTGCTGGGGCTGGTCTTTCACCCCGAGGAGTCGGCGGCGTACACGTACCAGACGTACTCGGGCGGCGAGTACGAGTTCACGAACCGCATCGTCCGCCACGACCTCGAAAACGGCTGGGAGTGGGAGCCGATACTCGACGGAATCCCCGGCGACGTCATCCACGACGGCGGTCGCCTCGCCGTCTACGAGGATAGCCTCCTGGCCACCGTCGGCGACGCGAACGGACGCGACCGCGCCCAGGACACCGACTCGCTCAACGGGAAGGTGCTTCGGCTGACGTTCGACGGCGAACCGCATCCCGACAACCCCTTCGACAACGAGGTGTTCACCTACGGCCACCGAAATCCGCAGGGGCTCGCCTTCCGCGACGGAGAGATCTTCTCGACGGAACACGGCCCCGACGAGAACGACGAGGTGAACGTCCTCGAAGCCGGCAACAACTACGGCTGGCCGGAGGTCGGCGGTACCGAGAGCACCGACGAGTACACGGGCGCGATCACCGAGTACACGCCGACCATCGCCCCCGCGAGCGCGACGTTCTACGACGGCCCGTACCGCGAGTGGCAGGGTGAGTTCTTCTTCGGAACGCTCGCGGGCGAACACCTCCGCCGCCTCCGCATCGACGGTACGGAGATCGTCGAGGACGAACCGCTGTACGAGGGTGAGTTCGGTCGCCTCCGGACGGTGTTCACGGGGCCGAACGACCACCTCTACGCCGTGACGAGCAACCTCGACGGACGCGGCGAACCGCGCGACGGCGACGATAGGGTGATTCGGTTCTTCCCAGAGACGGAGGAGTAGACGAACGAATCGGCCCGCTTTCCTGCGGTTCTCGGTACGAACCGAAGACACAAGTGCCATGGTGACAAATATCATACTATGCGCGCACTGTGGGGATGGATACTGGTCTACGTGCTCGGGTTGGTCGTCCTCCAACTGCTCGTCTACCGCTACCTCGGCGGCGACGACGGCGCGTTCGCCGAGGCCGACAGCGCAGTCGCGCGGCACGGCGGGAGCGGCGACGAATCCGCAGAGCGCGAGATGGCTCACGACCGAACCGCGGCCGCGAAACTGAGTCCGGCGATGTCGGCGGCGACGATGGAGGCGTTCCCGGAGTCGGCGACAGAGCGCATCTGTCCGCACTGCGGCGTCGAGAACGAAACGGACACGACGTTCACGTTCTGCCGTAACTGCGCCCAGCGGCTGGGATGAGCGACCGGGCGACTCTTTGTCGGGTGCTCCCGTAGCGACGGCGTGGCTCGAAGCATCGCGATAAACGTCGCCGCGAACACGAACCTCCCCGGCTTCCGCGGACCGGTGTATCCAGACGGTCGGTTCGAGTACGTCCCGATTCCCGAGCGAGAGGAGACGAGCGAGCGAGTGCCGACTTACGGCGACCTCTCGTTCGGCTTCGACCTCCCGGCGTCGGTGCTCGACACGCCGGTCCATCTCGACCCGGCGTTCGCGGGCGTCCATGGGGCGACGCGACACACCTACGGCGACGAACACGGGGTCAAAGCCGGACCGCTCTCGGACCTGTCGCCGGGCGACTCGCTGTTCTTCTACGCGACGCTGAGTCGGCACGACGGCAGCGACCACGTACGCGGCGGTAACGCCGCACGCAACGGCGACGACAGTCGTGACGACGCCGAACTGACCTCGAACCGTGTCGTCGACGACGACTGGGGGGCGTACCTCGTCGGCGAGTTTCGCGTCCGACAGTCGGTGACCGGCGAGGGGTACCACGAACTCTTGACCGCAGAGCGCGAGCGGTTCGCCGGGAACGCCCACGTCAAACGTGACCCGTTCGACGCGAAGGTGCTCGTCGAGGGCGGTGAGGAGTCGAGGCTGTTCGAGCGCGTCGTCCCGCTGAGTTCGCGCGAGGCAGGCGCGACGGCGAACCGCCTCGTGACCGAACTGTCGAACGACTCTGGGAAGGGGCCGTGGTGGCGACGGCGGTTCTGGTTCGACGAGTCTGCGACGGCGGAACTTCGAGCGATTATCGACGAAGACGGCCGAGAGACGGACGACGCGCCGTGGTTCGGGTGAGAGGAGAGCGGGAGAGGCGGGTGGGACGACGCAGCTGACGGCGCAGAATCGAGACCGGCGCGCGGGTTAACTCCTCAGCGCGCCTCCGAGACAGCATGACGCTGAGAGACATCGACAGCCACACGAGAATCGAACGACGGACCATCGCCGGGCAGGAAGCGCGCGTCTACCTCTCCCCCGACGAGATTCGCGTGGAGTGGCGACCCGGGCGGGCGGTGTATCTCGGCGTCCGCGTCGGCGACCGAATCAAGAACGCCGACCGCGACGTCGCCTCCGCCCGCATCGACGAGTGGGAGGTCGAGGAGATAACGCCCGAGCGAGTCGTCGGTTGCAGCCTCAAAACCGGCGAACGCCGCGAGTGGAACCGCGAGGCACTCGAACGCGGGTTGGTCGTCGGCAACTACGCGACGAATCTCACCGAGTTCGCGACGGTGCTGGTCCACGAAATCGGCGTCCACGGCGGCCGCGACCCCTACGTAACGGTCGTCGTATATGGCGACAACGGCGAGAAGTACGGACGACGGTACGGCTTCGTCGACGGCGAGCAGCGGACGGTCGAGTACCGCGACCAGGACCCCGCGGTGGACCGACTCGTCCCCGAGATGGCGACGGTGTTCGACGAACTGGTTACTCAAGCGTTGGAAGACGACGGGTACACGGTTCAGTAAACGAATCGCCGGGTTCGATGGCTCTGTTGAAACCCTCAACCAGTAATAGTTTGTTGAGACCGGTACTGAATACAGGGCGCCGATTCATCATCAAGAAACTCAGTTTGGCTCAAATCTAATCGGTAGATGCAGAGGATACACGTTTCTAATGCAGGGATGACCGAACAGCGAGACGGTGGATGACTGGGCCGCATTCACTACCGATGTATCAATCCCAGTATCCGACTTCGAACGTCATCGGCGGAGACGAACGTTTGGTCATCGGTCGAGGCAAGCACTTCTTCGAGGGATTCCGTAGACGGTCGAAGGAGTGGTAAGTACAGAGAAAGCACTTACCAAGCCGATAGGATGGTCCATTAATGCCGCCCGTCGAAAGACGAGAGCTAGTTGATCTAATTAGGGCGTTGATACCTGGGTTTGTATTCTTTCTTCTCATGGACATCTCGGCTTATTCGAAATTATACAGCCGCCTTCGGTTCTCAATCAAACGGGGTTTCATATCGTCGTTGGGATCTTCATTGGATACGGTGTCGCGCGGGTGAGCGCATAATTCGCCATTTATTCGCATGTCCCACCTGAGATAGGTTAGTCATCGGCTTCTGGAATAATAGTCCGAGGAACGCCCATTTTGAAAAGTATCGACCTGAACAGAAGATTTTTCAGAATGTAGTTCACGAGTTACCTATGGTCGAGCCCTCCAAATTCGAGTCGGGGACCTACGACATCTCCACGGTCGATCTCGACGACGACCGTTACGAGGTCAAACAGTCCGCGATCCGGAACAAGTACGCCGTCCGCGACAACGCTGGCAACGTCGTCCTGCGCGGGAAGCAGAAGATGTTCAAGCTGAAAGAGGAGTTCCCGTTCGTAACTGGCGACGGCGAGGACGCATTCACCGTGAAGGCTGGCGGCATTATGGACGTCGCAGGGAACTACGCCATCAGAGATGCGGGCACCGGCGAAGAGGTCGTCGTCCTCGACGAGGACTTCTCGCTGTTCGTGGAGAACTGGACGGTTCGAGACCCCGAGACGGGAGAGCCGCTAGCGACCATTCAATCTAAAAACAAGGTCCTCTCGGCACTCCGACACCTCATCTCCGTGGCGAACTTCGTTCCGAACAAGTACGAGATATTCGACGCCGACGGAAACCACGTCGGCGACATCGAGGGGCAGTTCTCGCTGCGGGACACCTACACGGTCAGCATCGACGACGCCAGCAACGTCCCGAAAGAGGCGGTGATCGCCGCCGCGTGTATCCTTGACGCCCTCGAAAACCAGTAAGCTAACATCCCTGACGCTGCAGTCACGGGGTTACCCTCCAGTTGGGGTCGTCGTAGGGTCTTTCACTAGGTGGTATTTTCACGGTTGCACAATAGAATAGTCCGTTAGAACAAGGGTGTCTGTATAGCAACTTGGAACCAAATTACCCGTTTTCTATCCGCAGTTTACTGGGTCAGGAATTCGATCTCGGGCCCAGTCTCGATAGCAACGATGAGAGCCTCATTCGTCTCACCACTCACCTGCCATTTCGACTTATTCTTAGTTCTGGTTTGGCCCTCTTTCGTCTCGGCTTCTACCTGAACTTGGTACGTTCCCGGTCGAACTACGTCGGTTATCGTATCCCGGTGATGCTTGGTTGGGAACTGTCTGAACGTATCCTCGTAGACCACTTTAGAATCCGAAAATAAGCCACTCCCTCTTGAGACGGTTATCGTTAGCTGGACCTCTTGCCCCGTCCGGTTTGCAATTTGAACGTTCCCGCTCTCCGAACTCCGGAACGAACATCCTGTGAGTGGGAGAAGAGTAGCAGTAGCCGAGAGAAGATGGCGTCGAGAGGGCATCGTTTTTATTTTCTCTTCCAATCTCCGATAAATTTATTTTGGGGCTGGACAGGCAGGGTTACTGACCGCCTCGATCAGGTCGAGCAAGTGCGAAAAATAGCCGATTGATTCTGTGCATCCACTCTCTGTATTCAGCACGTCATTCCTGTCGCGTTCTGCGAATTTCCAACAGAGCCGATTCGGTCGATGAGCGACTCACGGCGATTTTCGAGGGCGTCGACGGGTCGGTTCGGCGGTCCCGCCGAAGCTACCGCTTCTCAGAACGGGTAACGGAGACGATAGGCTCTTCACGCACGACCAGAAGAGCGGGTCATGGAGAGTTCGACCGTGGCAGTTCTCGGGGTCGCAGCGACGGGTATCCTGCTCGTGTGCAGCGCGTTCTTTTCGAGTTCGGAGACGGCCATCTTCTCGCTGTCGACGGAGTGGATAGAGCGGCAGTCGACGACGGGAGACCGCCGCGCGGAGCTCCTCCAGCAGTTGCGCGACGACCCGCACCGGCTGCTGGTGACGCTGCTGGTCGGAAACAACGTCGTGAACATCGCGATTTCGAGTATCGTGACCGTCCTCATCGCCAGCTACCTTCCGCCCGGAGTTGCAGTCGCGGCGACGACGGTGCTCACGAGCTGTCTCGTCTTAATATTCGGCGAGATCGTCCCGAAGGCCTACGGCCTCGGCAACGCGGAGAACTGGTCGCTACGCGTCGCGTCTCCCATTCGACTCGTCGAGCGGACGCTCTCGCCCGTCATCACGGTGTTCGACGCGATAACCCGACGGATGAGCGCGCTCATCACCGTCGACCCCGATATCGAGAAACCGTACACGAAGTGACCGGGCGTTCGGCGAGTGAAGTAAGGAGAACGTCGGTCGGCAACCGACCGGAGGGAGTGCGCCGACCGGGAATCGAACCCGGACCGGTGGCTTGGGAAGCCACTGTCCTACCATTGGACCATCGGCGCGCTGCGCTTCGCTTGCGCCCCCAGATTCACTTCACTACGTTCGGTGAATCATCGGCGCTCACTACGTCGAGTGTACCCGAAAGTACCGGACGGGAACACTTCAAGATAGCGTTTCGAGAAATTGGACACGCGTCCAGCGAATCGCACGAAGAGATGCCTATTAGTCGTCCACGGGTCTACGACTACCCGATGAGTAGCGAGACGCCGATTCTCGACGCCACTGCACCGCTGGACCTCCGCCTCTCCGACGACGAACTCGACGCGACGCGCGAGCACATCGTCGCGTTCATCCGGAGTGTCGTCGACGACGCCGGGGCAGAAGGGGCCGTACTGGGCCTCTCGGGGGGTATCGACAGCACGCTGACCGCCCACCTCGCCGTCGAAGCGCTCGGCGAAGAGGGACTTCACGGCCTCGTGATGCCGAGTTCGGTCAACACCGAGGAGAACATGAGCGACGCCGAACGCGTCGCGGAGATGCTCGAAATTCCGTACGACGTCGTCGAGATTCAGCCCATCGCGGAGCAGTTCTTCGGCGCCTTCCCCGAGGCGGCCGACGACCGGATGGCCGCCGGGAACGTCTACGTGCGCACCCGCGGCGTGCTGGGGTACTTCGTCGCCAACCACAAGAACCGCATCGTTCTCGGAACGGGCAACCGGAGCGAGGCGATGACCGGCTACTTCACGAAGTACGGCGACCAGGCCGTCGACTGCAACCCCATCGGCAATCTGTACAAACAGCAGGTTCGCCAACTCGCCGCCCACGTCGGCGTCCCCGAGGACCTCGTGATGAAGACGCCCTCCGCCGAGATGTGGCTCGACCAGACCGACGAGGAGGAGATGGGCATCACCTACGACACGCTCGACGCGATTCTCGCGCTGCACGTCGACGGCCCGCTGTCGACGGCGGCGACGGCGCGGCATCTGGGCGTGAGCGAGTCACAGATAGAGACCGTCGAGGAACTGGTCGCCCGGAGCGCGCACAAGCGGTCGATGCCGCCCGCGCCCGAGGCGTTGGGTCTCTGAGCCTCACCCCCTGTCCACCGCGATGTCAACGGCGTGCGCCCGCACGAGTTCGCCGAACGCATCGGCCTCTGCCGTTTCTTGTTCTTCTTTCTTCCGCTGGTCGCGCATCCGTGCTTTCACCACCTCCAGCGCGTCCGGTTCGTTCGCCGCGAGTCGCTCGGCGACGGCCATCGGATCCTCCTCGATTCGCGAGACCAGCCCCGTCCGGAGCGCCTCCTCGGCGTCGATTGCGCGTCCGGAGAGTGCGAAGTCGAGCGCGTCGCCCTCGCGCATGACGCGCGGGAGGCGGACCGTCCCGCCCCACGCGCCGAACAGTCCGAATCGGACGCCGGGTTCGGCAAACGTCGCTTCGGGCGTTGCGATTCGAAGGTCGCAGGCGAGTGCGAGTTCGACACCGCCGCCGCGGGCCGCACCGTCGACACCCGCAACGACGACGGGGTCGGCGGTTTCGATGGTGTCGGCGACGCGCTGGCCGTGGCGGGCGAACGCCTCGGGTTCGGCAAGCGAGGCGACCACGTCCAAATCCGCCCCGGCGCAAAAGGCCGGTCCCGCACCGTGGAGGTAGACGACCGGCACGTCGGCGGCGGCCGCACCGGTGACGGCCGCTTCGAGCGCGTCGAGGTCGGCGGGGCGGAGCGCGTTGCGACGGTCGGGTCGGTCGAGGGTGACCACGCGGAGGCGCTCGCGATCGGTGAAGCGAACCATACCCGCTCTGCGGGCGAGTTTCCAAAGGTCTTTGCCCTTCCCGTCGCAATCCGTTACTGATGGACGACGCCGTGCGGACCCGCGATGCCGCGCGCGAAGCGCTCTCCGATATCGACCCTCCGCAGTTGTTAGACGCGCTAGATGCGCGCCTCGCTGACGCGTCGATGCTGCCGGGAGCGCTCGCGCTCGTGAGCGCGCGGGCGCTCGACCCCGGCGTGGACGCCGACGCGCTCGCCGAACGCGCCGCCGGAGTGCAACTCATCTACGAGGGGCTCCGCCTCACTCGCGATCTCGCCCGCGACGAGCCCTGGTCCGATGCGGAGGCGGAGCGCCGGAACGGCGCGAACGACCTCATCGCGGGTATCGAAGCGGATATGGAGATTCTCGCCGCCGACGTGCTCGTCGCGCGCGGCTTCTTCGTTCTCGCCCGAACCGAAGCCGCGGCGCGTGCGGTCGACACCGTCCGAGCGTTCGGTCGCGACCAGACGCTCGGCCGACGCTCGTCGTCGGGTGCTGGCGACGGCGAGGGCGGGAACGACTCCGACTCCGAGACGTTCGACCGGAAGCTGGAGGCGGACGTGCTCTCGCTGGCTGTTCTCGCGGGAGCGACGGCCGTCGAGCAGGCTGTGCCGGAGGCGCTGTCGACGTACGCCGCCGACCTCGCCGCCGAGTACGGAACGACGTTCCCGCCCGCACCGGCGGCGTTACCGGAGTCGGCGGCGGAACGATTGGCGGCCGGCGGCGACGATCCCGTGCCATCGCCTACCGATAGCTAACCCGAATCGAAACGCCTAAAGACGAATCGGGCAAACGACTGATTGCGCAGCGAGCGCCTGGGTAGCTTAGCGGTAAAGCGCGTCCTTGGTAAGGACGAGAGCCCGGGTTCAAATCCCGGCCTAGGCTCTTCTCACGAACTCACACGACGAGCGCGCTCGTTTTCGTCCGCGTTATGGCAGTTTCTCAGTTCGGTTCGTCGCCTCCACGCTTACGGCGACCCGTCGATGTTCGCTCGGGTTCTCTCGTTCACCCGCTCGGAGGAGATTCAAATCAAGTCTGAAAGGGTATAAATGCGATAGGAAAGAGAAAACGATAGAGACGACATTGAGAGACACCGCGTCGACACAGTCACAAGTCATGTTCAACCGAGAGTATCATGTCTGACGCTTGGAGCGTAGACGAGGACATAGAGGAGAACCGTCACAACTGGTCAGAGAAAGCGCAACATCGACCACCGCGTGACGGGGCGTCACGGAGCGACGCCCCGAAGGTTATCGACCTGTTCTGCGGTCCGGGAGGGCTCTCTCAGGGACTCGAACAGGCGGGGTTCGAGTCCGTCCTCGGTGTCGACATCCACGAACCGTCTATCGAGACGTTCCAGCGGAACCATCCGCACGCACACGCCATCTTGGGGGACATCCGAGAAATCAACAAGCGCGCCGACGACGACCGCGACATCTTCGACGTCATCGACGACGAACGCGTCGACGTCGACACCCTCCTCGGGACCGTTGCCGAGGACGCGCTCAGCGGGGAAGAACTCGCCGTCTTGACCGCTGGAATCCCCTGTCAGGGGTTCTCGATCGCAAACAGAAAACAGCACGACGAGGACGAGCGAAACTACCTGTTCGAGGAGTTCGTCCGGGCGGTGAAGATTCTCGAACCGCGGTTCGTTCTCGTCGAGAACGTCTCTACGATGAAGGCCGCGAAGGACGGCGAGTTCGTGGAGGCCGTCGTGGAGTGCCTCCAGCGGTTGGGCTACGCGACGGACTATCGAGTGCTGAGCGCGGAGGAGTACGGCGTTCCGCAGAAGCGTAAACGCCTCTTCTTCATGGGTGCGAGAAACGGGCACCCGCTGACTTGGCCGAAGCCAACGCACGCTGACGACCCTCGAACGATTTCGGAGGCTCTCTCGGACCTCCCGGCGGTCGACGCGGGCGAACAGACCGAACGGTACGATTCGGAACCGCTGTCGGCATTCGCGGAGTCGATGCGAGAAACCCCGGCGGGTGCCGACATCGAGGACGGACGGTTACACAACCACGAGGCACCGAACCACCGACAGACCACCGTCGACCGAGTGAAGAACACGGAGCCGGGCGAGCCGATGTACGATCGTTTCAGACAGCGGATCAGGCTCCATCCGGACCAGCCCGGGCCGACCATCATCGCCGGCGGCATTCGACCCCAGTTTCAGTACGGACATCCCGAGCAGAGCCGCGGCTTGACGGTCAGAGAACGCGCTCGGATACAGTCGTTCCCGGACCACTACGTGTTCGAGGGCGGCGTCGTTCAGGGACGCGTCCAGACGGGAATGGCGGTTCCGCCGCTGCTTGCACAGCGACTCGGAGAAGCTATCGCGACGAATTACAGAGCAAAGCCATTCCGCGAGAAGTTGCTCGAGTGGGGCGAGGAGAACCGTCGCGAGTTCCCTTGGCGGACCCCCGACTGTTCGCCGTACGAGGTGTTCGTCGCGCAGATGTTGCTCCAACGCGCGTTACCGGAGAACGCCGAGCCGGTGTATCGGGATTTCACCGACCGATATCCCGATTTTGGCACTCTCAAGGGAGCGAGCGAGGACGAACTGGCCGAGATTCTACGACCGCTCGAACCGAACGACGAGTACGCGAAGGCGTTCCGGAAGATTGCGAGCAAACTCGTGTTTTCTGGAATCCCGGACTCGGAGGAGAAATTGCTCGATCTTCCCCACGTGGAGCGTTACGTGGCGAACGCAACGCTGTGCTTCGGATTCGGTCGACGGAGACCTGTCGTAGACGAGAACGTCGCGCGACTCTACGCTCGTGTGTTCGATTTGAACGTCGAGGACGGACACCTCGACGACGAGTATCTCTGGGATTTCGCGGGGTCCCTCCTTCCAGAAGACGACTTCGAACGGTACAGTATGGCCCTGTTGGACCATGCGGCAGAGATCTGTACCGCCACGTCGCCCGACTGTGACCGTTGCCCGGTCAGCGACGAGTGCGACTGCTACGAGTAAGGAGTTGGTGGTGTCCGATGGCCGCCGGAGTCACGCAGTCGATCTTTTCGTGTTTGTCCGTCGTCGGGGGGAACGCGACGGAAGCCTAGAAATAGCTATAAGTGACGTATCTAGAATAATTCGTTGAATGACTACTCTCCGGATATACGCCGACGAACCGCAGGAGGCGCTGTGGTTCAAGCGACTCGACGACCGACTACGGGAGACGGAGTATCGGCTCCTGAACGGCGGACTCCCCGAGGAGATAGAACGGTTGCTCGACTACGACCGTCCAGACATCATCCTCACGGACCGAGGAGAGCCCGTACTGGTGGTCGAGAAGAGCTCCGAGGTGCCGTCGGGACACAACATGGGACAGCGGTTCGGCCGCATGGTTCGGGCGGCCGAACACGACGTCCCCTCCATCATCTTCTTTCCCTACCTCGCGATGAAACACGGGACCCACGCGGGACGGTGTTACGCCAACGCCCGCTACTTCACGGCCATGTGGGAGGTATCGTCGATCCACGAGGCCCCGTTCTGGAGCATCAACTGGCCGTGTGACGACGATGCGGAGCTCGTCACCGACGGCTCCGAGGACGAGCTGATTTCGAGATTCGTCACCGAGTTCCTCGACAACGACTGCTCGATAGTGGGACTCGACACGGCAACGGAGATCAGAGAGGAGATGCGCTGGGGGTACGACCGCTCCGTGGGCGTGAACCCGCGCTACGAATCGCTCCCGAGAAGCGCGACGATACGCGACACCGACGCGCTCGTCTCCGAGTGGGAGACGGACCGCGGAGACGTCGACGTTTCCGAGGAGTTCACGAATCGGGCGGAGACGCTCGTCTACAAGTGCAACATGTCGCCGGAGAAATGTCGTCGAGAGGACCCCTATACGGGAATGCAGTTCGTCTACGACTACGGCTGGTGCAGAGAGGGACCGGATCCGCGGGACAAGCACCGAAATCTCGTCATCGACGTTCCGAAAGTCCCCGTCGAGACGTGGGTGGAGAAGAACCCCAACGACCCGCAGCGCAAGAGCGCGCTCTGGTACGCAACCGCGGACGCGATCTCGCTGAAGGACGGCGTCTTGCACGACTTCTAGAGACCGGATCGGGTAGTCCGCGTCGGGAGACGTATGCGAAGGATAGAAGGTCCGAATATCCGATATTAGGGCTGTGGTATCCGAGCCCGAAATGTACATGTACGCGAAGTGGTTTCTGAACCGCTCCGGATGGACGTTGGTAGGAGGGGAACCACCCGGTGGGACGGACGCGCTGCCACGAATCGAGGCGAAACATCCCGATTCGAGCGAGAAGGGGAGCCGAGGCTCGAAGAAAGTCGACCTCATCGCCCACAGAGACGGGCAACTGCTTTTGCTCGAACTCAAACCCACCTTCGACAGGAGCGACGTCGTCAAGTTGGACGAACTCGTGGGCGACCGGCGGTGGCGGCTGGCCTTTTTGGACGCCTGTGTCGAGAGAAACGCGCTCCGGCGTGCCGGTATCGTCGGGGACGGCGTTCGGGAGGGTATCGTTTCCGGGAACAGCCTCGTCAAAGGAATCGGACTGAGCGAGTACCACGACGTTCCCGAGGAGTACGCCCTCGTGGTCGTCAGAGGAGAGCGAGACATCTCGACGCACGTTGGAGAGACGTGTTCGCTTCCCGAGGACGTGTTTACCGAACGTTGATTCGGGGAACGTCCGCCCCGTCGCCGAACTACGCTCCTTCCCGCAACTCTACCCGCCGAACCTTGCTGTTGTGCGTCCGGGGCAGTTCCTCGACGAACTCCACCGTTCGCGGGTGTTTGTACGGCGCGACGCGTTCGAGACAGAACTCGCGGAGCGTCTCGCTGTCGACGGTCGACCCCTGTCTGCGGACGACGTACGCCTTCACCGTCTCGGTGCGGCGCTCGTCGGGCACGCCCACGACGGCGGCGTCGACGACGTCGGGGTGTTCGTACAGCGCGTTCTCGACCTCCCGCGGGTACACCGTGTAGCCAGCGGTGACGATAACGTCGGATTTGCGGTCGACGAGTTCGTAGTAGTTGTCGGCGTCGCGGCGGGCCACGTCGCCGGTGCGGAAGTACCCGTGCTCGGTGAACGCCGCCTCGGTCTCCGAGGGTCGGTTGTAGTAACCCTTCATCACGTGCGGCCCGCGGACGAGCAGTTCGCCCGTCTCGCCCGGCGGTACTTCCCGACCCTCGGCGTCGACGAGTTTACAGTCGGTCGCGCGCAGCGGTTGGCCGATAGTGCCGAGACGCGGGCCGAACGTCGACCCGAAGCCGACGTGGGTGCCGCCGCCGGTCTCGGTCAGGCCGTACGCCTCGAACAGTTCGACGCCCGCCGTCGACTCGAACTGCTCTTGGACCGCCGAGGGAATCCGGTCGCCGCCCTCCATCACCTCTTCGAGGCTGGAGAGGTCGTACTCGCCGAACCGCTCGTGGTTGACGATGTCGACGTACATCGCGGTCACCGCGCCGAACTTCGTGATGCGCTCGCGCTCGATGAGTTCCATCGCCGTCTCAGGGTCCCACTCGCTCGGGTCGCGGAGGTAGACGGCGGCCCCGCGAATCAGCGGTTGCCACGTCCGGTTGACGAACCCCGCGATGTGTGCCAATGGAAGGGTAGAGAGGAACCGCTCCTCGTCGGCCCGGAGCGCCGAGCGCTCGAAGGCGATGAACGACTGTGCGCGCAGGTTTCGGTGCGTCAGCAGCACTCCCTTCGGCTTCCCGGTCGTCCCGCTCGTGTACGGCTGCATCGCCACGTCGTCGTCGTCGCGGTGGACCACCGTGGGGTCGGCGTCGAGCGAGGAGAAGGCGACGGTGTCGACGTCCGTCTCGACGGCAGTATCGCCCTCAACGTCGTCGACGAGAATCACGAGCGGGTCGGCGTCGAGGCGGTCGAGCGCGTCGGCGACCTTCGGGAGCAGCGACGGTTCGGTGACGAGCGCCCGCGCGTCGCTGTCGTCCAACTGGAAGGCGAGTTCGCGTGGGGTAAACTGCGGGTTCGCCGGGGAGAACGGGAGTCCGGCCTTCAGCGCGCCCAGTGCCGTGAGGACGAGCTCCGCGCGGTTAGAGAGGAACAGACCGAGGCGGTCGTCGGGTTCGAGTCCCTGTTCGTGCAGCGCCCCGGCGAGCCGCGCCGACCGATCGCTGAGTTCGGCGTGGCTGTACTGTGCCTGCTCGGTTTCGAGTGCGAGGGCGTCGCCGCGAGCGGTGGCCGTTTCGTCGTACACCCGCGCCGCGTTGCCTGTGCGTGCGGCGGGGGAGAACACGCCTGAATGCATTGACCATCGTTCGACGGAGAGAGGCAAAAATGGGACCGTCCGTTCACTGATTACGGGATGGATTCCGAGAACGGGGAGAAGGTGTCGGGTCGACTAAATGATGGCTTTCGGACGGTAGACGGAGACTACCCCGGACCGGACGCGCCGAAGGCCCCGTGCAACTATGTCGCCGGTCGTCGTGGAGTCGACACGAGATGGACGACGAGGACGGCCGAGAGGGCTACCGGGTCAGACAGTACGAACCGGGCGACAGAGCGACTGTGCTATCGCTCTACGAGACGGTGTTCGACCGCACCGACCCGAACTGGTTCGACTGGCGCTACGTCGATAACCCGTATCTCGACGAGACGCCCATCGCCGTCGCCGAGACCGCAGACGGCGAACTCGTGGGCGCGCGCCCGAGCGTCCCGATTCCCCTCCGCGCCGGCGACGAGCGCGTGCTCGCGGTGGTACAGGTCGACCCGATGGTCCACCCCGACCACCGCCGACAGGGGCTGTTTTCGAAGATGGTGACTCACGTGTACGACCACTACGCGAGTCGTGAGCCGCAGGTCTCGATCGGGTTTCCGAACGAGGCCGTGCTCGGTGCACTCGAAAAGTTGGGGGAACGACTCTCGCTGCACCGGGGCGTCACGCGCGAGTTCCCGGTATACTACCGCGTGCAGAACCCGACGGCGCTGACCTCCCTCGGTGGCGACAGGACGTCGAAGACGCTCGGCAAACTCGCGACGGCGGCGACTCGGGGCTATCTCTCGCTGCGGACGGGGACACCGGACGACGCTGACGTGAGCGTTCGCCGCGAGCGGGACGTCCCCGCCGGGGAGTTGGCGACGCTCGCCGCCTCGTCGCCGCTCCCGCAGGCCCACGCCGACAGAGACGCCGAGTTCTACGCCTGGCGGTACGCGAACCCGCGGTTCGAGTACGAGACGCTGCTCGCCGAGCGGGGCGGCAGTCCGGTCGCCGCGTTCGTCGTCGGGACGCAGTTGGGTCTCGATTCGACCGTCGTCCACGTCACCGACGTCGCGCCGCTCACCGGCGGGGAGGCGTGGACCGACGCGGTGGACGCGCTACTCGCGCGCGTCGTCGCCGACAACGAGGACGCCGACCTGCTGTCGGTGTTCGGCGAGGCGATCCCCGACCGACTGCTGCGGAAATACGGCTTCGTCGCCAACGACGAGGCGCCGCTCTCGCGGGTGACGAGTGCGAACTACCTCGTCGCCCGACCGCTCACCGACGAGACGGTCGAGGAGTGGGTCGTCGGTGGACAGCGACTCTCGGCGGGCGAGCGCTGGCGCTTCACGTTCTGCGAGCGCGAAATCGGGTGAGCGACGGGCACGTCCGAGTTACCGAAAGTCCTCGACGAAGCGTTCGGGGACGTACGCCAGCAGTTCGGCGGGTGTCGCATCGACGAGACGTTGGGCTATCGGCACGAGCGTCTTTCGCAGCAGCGTGTACACCGCCGAGACGGCGAGTGCGACGCCGACGGCGATCTGTGCGGGACCCGAGAGGGCGAACAGCGCGGGGACGCCGAAGGCGGCGCCGAGGAGGAAATCCTCGGGCGCGCCGTCGTAGCGAATCCAGCGCTTGGGCGCGAGCCATCGACCGTTGAAGTGGTCGTACACCGCACGCTCGGAGGTCGCCTCCCACGGTTTGAGTTCGAGACCGCCGCCGGCGACGTCCATCACCGAGTGAAGCGCCGCTGCCGCCAGAAACAGCGCGACGGCGAGCGCTATCGGCGAGGCGACGAATGCCGCGACGCCGGCGGCGACGAACGCCGCGAGCGAGAAGTACACCGGGAAGTGCAGCGTCTTCCGGTGGCCGGCGTAGAGGTCGAAGTCGGGGAACAGTCCGCCGAGACCGGCGGCCGCGACCGGGAGGAGGCCGCCGTCGGGGGCGACGACGAGCGCGAGCACGACCCCGATCAGGGCGTGCGTGGTGGCCATCATCGCCCCCGAGTATGGCACATGAGGCAAAAACCGTGTCGGGCGCGATGGCAACGCGGTGCACGAACGGTGCGTCACGTAGCGGGGGTGGCGCACGGTGAGGTGGCGACGGCTCTCGTCGACGAAACAACGTTTTGCACGCCGAGACCGAACGCGGTACGATGGTCTCGTTTCGGCTGTCGCCTCGTCACCAACTGGTGCTCAGTCGCAGTCTCCAACTCGTCGTCGTGGTCGTCCTCCTCGTCGGTATCAGCCGACGGAATCTCAGCGTCGTCGTCAACGCGACGATGGCGCTCGGGGTGACAGTTCTCCCGGCGCTGCTCGAACGCGACACGGACATCAACCTCGGCGCGGGCGTCACGCTCTGGGTGACGCTCGCCGTCTCGCTGCACTCGCTGGGGATGCTCGGCCTCTACACCGCGATACCGTGGTGGGACAACCTCACCCACACGCTGTCGGCGACCATCGTCGCCGGCGTCGGCTACGCGACGGCGCGCGCCGTCGACGAACACAGCGACGCGGTGTACTTGCCCCCGCAGTTCCTCTCGGTGTTCATCCTCGTCGTGACGCTCGCGTTCGGCGTCCTCTGGGAGGTGCTGGAGTTCAGCGTACGGGGCGTCACCGACTTCTTCGGTATCCAGGCCGTCCTCATCCAGTACAGCCTCGAAGACACGCTGTTGGACCTCGTCTTCGACGCCGTCGGAGCGGTGGTCGTCGCGCTGTTCGGCACCCGACGCCTCTCGACGACGGTGGATTCGCTCGTGAGCCACCTCGACCGGACGCGCGAGCGGTGAGTCGCCGACGGGACGTAGCTTTTTGAGGCGGAGCACGGTATAGAGAGCCATGCGATTCGTTATCGTTGGGTACGGCCGGGTCGGCTCTCGAACCGCGCGCATCCTCAAGGAGGAAGGTCACGAAGTGGTTCTCGTCGAGAACGATCGTGACAAGGTCGAACGTGCCCGGAAAGCGGGCTTCGAGGTCGTCGAAGGCGACGGGAGCAACGAGTCCGTCTTGCAGCGCGCCGGGCTGGACGACGCCGTCGCCGTCGGGGGCATCACGGGCGATTTGAACACGAACTACGCGGTCTGCATGGTCGCCAAAGAGCACGGCTGTCGGACCGTCCTCCGTATCGACGCCGACTACCGCGAGGAGATCTACAAGGAGTACGCCGAGGACGTCGACGAGATAATCTACCCCGAGCGCCTCGGCGCGGCGGGTGCGAAGACGGCGCTGCTCGGCGGCAACTTCAACGCCATCGGCGAACTCACCGAGAACCTGCAGCTGTCGGCGGTCACCATTCCCGAGGGCTCGCCGGTCGTCGGCAAGCGCGTCAGCGAGATCAAGTTGCCGCCGACGGCTCGCATCTACGCCCACGGCGACGACCGGGAGGCGATGACGATTCCGCTCCCGCAGACGACCGTGGAGGCGGGCGACAGAGTCGCGCTCATCGTCGAGCAGGAGTCGCTCGAAGACGTTCGGCGGCGGCTACTCGGCGACGCGGCGGCGACGAACGAGTAGGAAAGTCCGTGTCCGTGCGGATGCGACCGCGGGGGACGGTCGCCCCGAACGGACTCGGATGCAGTCGGGTGGGGTTCGGCCTGCATCCGGGCGCGAACGGGTGGGAGGATGGGAACAGATGCCGTCTATGCGCCCGGTTGAACGAAATCGGCGGATCGACTTAAATCCACGTCAGACGGGCGTGTGACTGCCGTACGACGCCGAATTCGGACGTTTTGTCGAATTGAAGCGTCTCCGCGTTTCGTCTCGAAAAGCGGACCGTGCGACCCCGACCCAAAGCTACATTCTCGACGCGTGTGACCGCCCGCTATGGAAGGAATCGCGCCACCGTTGGCGACACCGTTCACCGAAGGCGGCGAGCTCGACGAGGAGGCGCTCAGAGAACTCGTGGGCTGGGTCGAAGCCCGCGGCGTCGACTTTCTGGTCCCCTGCGGGTCGAACAGCGAAGCCGAACTGATGAGCGTCGACGAGCGCGCCCGCGTCGTCGAACTCGTCGTCGAGGAGGCGTCGGTGCCGGTGCTCGCCGGTACCGGCCACCCGGGTCTGCGCGAGACGAAGCGCCAGACGCAGTCGGCCGCCGACGCGGGTGCCGACGGCGCGCTCGTCGTCACGCCGTTCTACTACCAGCACGACGAGGCGGTGCTCGAAGCGTACTACCGGGAGATCGCCGACGAAGCCGACGTGCCGGTGTATCTCTACAGCGTCCCCGTCTACACCGACGTCACGCTCCCGCCGGAGGCGGCCGGCCGCCTCGCCGACCACCCGAACATCGCGGGGATGAAAGACTCCAGCGGCGACCTCGCCGCGTTCGGACGCACGCGCCGGTTCGTGGGCGACGAGTTCGAGTTCTTCGTCGGCTCGGGTAGCGTGGCCGCCCACGCGCTCGACGCGGGTGCCGACGGCGGCGTCCTCGCGGTGGCGAACGTCGCACCGGAGACGTGCGCCGAACTGTACGCCCGCCACCGCGAGGGCGACGCCGAGAGCGCGCGGAGGTTGAACGCCGACCTGGTCGAACTCGACCGCGCGGTGACGGCGCTTCACGGCGTCTCCGGACTGAAGGCCGCGATGCGCGCCCGCGGTGCACCCGCCGGCTACGCCCGCGCGCCGCACCAGCCGGTGGACGACGAGGCACGCGAGGAACTGGAAGCGCTCGTCGCGGAACTGTAACGCGTCCGAGAACTATTTTTCGTCGTCGACGACCGTCGCCCGCGTCGCCGTCGCCTTGAACGACGCGACGAGGTTCGCCCCCTCGGCGAGTCCGAGTCGGTCGACGCTCTCGACGGTCACGAGCGCGAACAGCGGCGCTTCCGTTCCGATGTCGACGGCGACGGTGGCGACGGTCTCTCCGGCGTCGAGGTCGGAGACCGCGCCGTCGAAGCGGTTCCGAGCGCTGGTCGCCGACGACGGCGGGGCGTCGTCGGGCGCGTGCAGCGTCACGGCGTCGGCGCGGACGCTCACCTGCACCGGCGTTCCGGGGTCGACCTCCCGGGCCGACCGCCCCTCGGCGTCGACGACGAGCGCGCGGACCGACCCCGCGTCCGTGTCGACGACGCCGAGTTCACCGTCGACGCTGGCGATTCGACCGTAGAGGACTGCCTCGCGCGCGCCCGTGGTCCCCGAGAGCGCGCCACGGAGGCGGGCGAACCGGTCGAGCAGTTCTCGAGCCTCGTCGGTGAGTTCGCTCCCGCCGCCGTCGGCCCCGCCGCGTCGACGCTCGACGAGCGACCCGAAGGCCGATTCGAGCGTTTCGAGTCGGGAGAGCGCGCGCGCCCGCGAGCGACCGAGCGCCGCGGCCGCACCGCTGACGGAGCCGTGACCGTCGACCGCCCGGAGCAGTTCGGCGTCGTCGTCGTCGAACGTGACGCCGTCGGATGCGAGATACGCCTCGAACGCGCCGTCCATACCGCTCGTTCGTCGTCCCCCGTAATCAGTTCACCCGTTGTCGAGTCCGGGCCGTCAGTAGACGAGTTCGCCGGCGACGAACTGCCGGGCGCGGTCGTCGCGCGGCGACTCGAACACGCGCTCGGTAGGACCGTGCTCGATACACGTCCCCTCGAGAACGACGGCCGTCTTGTCGGCGACTCGCTGCGCCTGCGCCATGTCGTGAGTGGCGAGTGCGACGCCGATACCGCGCTCTTTGGCCTCGCCCATGGCATTCTCGATGACGGCGGTGTTTCGCGGGTCGAGGTTCGAGGTCGGTTCGTCGAGTAGGAGCACGTCGGGGTCGACGGCGAGCGCCCGCGCGACGCCGACGCGCTGGGCTTCGCCCGACGACAGCGACTCGGCGTGTTTGTCGACCATCTCGACCATTCCGACGGTTTCGAGGGCGTCGAGCGCCGCTTTCGGAGGCGACCAGACGCCGACAGTTCGCAGGAGTGAACTGCGGAGACGACTCGCCCGGGAGCGTCTGACCGCGAGTCCGTAGGCGGCGTTGTACGCGACCGACGCCGAGAACAGCGAGCGGTCCTGCGCGACGAGGCCGATGCGTCGGCGGAGGCGGAGTCGCTCCTCGTCCGACAGCGACCACGCGTCGCGAGCGCTGGATTCGCCCCGGCCGTCCGCCCGCGCGTCCGCGACGAGGCCGCCGCCCGCCGGGTCGGCAGCGTCGGTGGCGGAGTCGCTACCGACATCGTCGAGCGCGATTCGACCGTCGTCGGGCCGCGAGAACAGCGCCAGCAGTCGCAGCAGCGTCGTCTTTCCGGTTCCCGAGGGGCCGACGATGGCCAGCACCTCGCCGGGTTCGACGGTGAGCGAGACGTCTTCGAGGACGGACTCGCCGTCGAAGCCGTGCGAGACACCGTCGGCGACGAGGCGGAGGCGGAGGCGGTCGGTCGCCGCGTTCCTCGCGCTCACGCTCTCCCTCCGTCGCGGATGCGGCCGCCGAGTCCGTTGACGACCAGGACGAGCACGAGGAGCACCGCGCCCAGGGCGAGGCCCGTCTCGTAGTTGCCGCGGCGCGCCTCGACGGTGATGGCGGTCGTCAGCGTCCGGGTGAACGAGGTCTGTTCGGGCGGGAAGACGATGTTACCGCCGACGATGAGCACGGAGCCGACCTCGCTGATGGCACGGCCGTAGCCCGCGAGGACGGCGGTGACGATACCGTAGCGCGCCTCGCGGAGGACGAGCAGCCCGACGTCGGTGTTCGTTCCGCCCGCGGCGAACGCGGCGTCGCGCAGGTCGCCGCCGACGCTCTCGACGGCGGAGATGGAGACGCTGAGGACGACGGGCGTCGCGAGGATGGTCTGCGAGATGATCATCGCCTGCGGCGTAAAGAGCAGTTCGAGTTCGCCGAGGGGACCGGCGTTCGAGAGCGTCAGCAGGACGATGAGGCCGACGACGACGCTCGGAAAGCCCATCCCGGTGTTGATTATCGTCGTGAGGAGGCGCTTGCCGGGGAAGTCGCCGAAGGCGACGCCGACGGCGACGGGGAGGCTGACGAGCGTGCTGATGCCGACGGCGACGGTGCTCACGTACAGCGATACGATGGTGACGCTGACGAGGTAGTTCAGGTTCAGGTCGCCGAAGGCCGGAATCACGGTTGATGTGGTGGAGAGTCGATTTGATAGTCTGCCGGGACCTGTCGGTCGACCCAGTAGAGGTACTGCTTGTCGCGCCGCGAGAGCGACTGGCTCCCCTCGGCGCTGTACCCCTGCGGGACGTACTGGCCGAACTGCGGTTCCTCCGAGAGCGCGTTCGGGAAGAACAGTTGCGAGTCGTTGGCGGTATAGCCGTCGATGGCCTCCTGTCCTTCGGGACTCGTGAGGAAGCCGACGTACGCCATCGCCAGTTCGTAGTTGACGTTGTCGTGCTGGGCGGGGTTGACCGGGATGACGCCGTACGGGTTCTTCAGGATGACCGGGCCGTCCTGCAGCGGCCCCTGCACGTGGATGACGAGGTCGACCTCGTCTTCCATCGAGAGGTACGTCCCCCGGTCGGCGATGGTGTACCCGCTCGACTGACTCGCCTGGTTGAGCGTGTCGCCCATCCCCTTCCCGACGGCGCGGTACCACTGCCCGCCGGGTTCGACGCCCGCCGCCTCCCAGACGAGCAGTTCCTTCTTGTTCGTCCCCGAGTCGTCGCCGCGGGAGACGAACGTCGACTCCGCGTCGGCGATGGTCGAGAACGCCTCCGTCGCGCTCTGCAGTCCCTCGATACCCGCCGGGTCGTCCTCGGGGCCGACGATGACGAAGTCGTTGAACATCACGTCCCGGCGGTTGACGCCGTGGCCCTGCTGGAGGAACTCGTCCTCCGCGCCGCGCGCGTGGACGAGAATCACGTCGGCGTCGCCGGTCGCCCCCGTCTCGATGGCCGCGCCGGTCCCCTGCGGGATGGTTTTGATCCGGGCGTCGAACTGCGCTTCGAACATCGGGTTCAGTTCGTCGAGTAGCCCGGTGTCGTACGTGCTCGTCGTCGTCGCCAACGTGAGTTGTTGCTGGCCATTACCACCGTTTCCGTCGCTCCGCCCATCGTCGCTTTGCCCGCCGCCGCTTTGGTTCCCCCCAGAACTGTTGTCGGCGTTCTCCGACGGACGCTGGCTGGAGCATCCGCTCAGGCCGAGAATGGCCCCGACGCCGGCGGCCTGAACGAAGCGCCGTCGTTGTATCTTCATAGATTCATCGATGGGTGGCGGGTGGTTAAATGTTACCCGCGCAGCGTATCCAGAGATGGTTACGTTTGCCGTCCGACGTGAGAACCGACAGTTACCGAGAACACTCATCAGTACCGCCGTACAGCCACCGACAATGGCACTTGCGGACGTTCGGAACGGTCGAGCACTTCGGTTCGATGTCGGAGAGTTCACCGGCGCGCTCGGAGATTCGGTTACGGTCCTGCCTATCGTCGTCGCACTCGGCGCGCTGACGCCGATGTCTCTTTCGCACGTTCTCGTCGCCTTCGGGCTGTTTCAGGTCGTCTGGGGTCTCGTCTACGGCTTGCCGCTGTCTGTCGAACCGATGAAGGCGCTCGCAGCGCTCGCCATCGCGGGGGCGATGAGCTACGGCGAACTCGTCGCCGCCGGCCTCGTCGCGGGCGCGGTACTCCTCCTCGCGGGTCAGACGAGCGCCATCTCGTCGGTCGAACGCTACGTCGGCGAACCGGTGGTTCGCGGCGTCCAGCTCGCCGTCGCGCTTCTCTTGGCACAGACCGGCGTCGAACTCGGCCTCGGCGATCTCGCGCTCGCGGCGCTGGCGGTGGCGCTCACGCTCGGCGTCGCCGCGGCGGGCCGACCGCGGGCGGCGACGCTCGTCGTTCTCGGCGTCGGCGCCGTGTTGGCGGCCGCGGCGACGGGTATCCCGACCCCGTCAATGCCCGCCTTCGACGTCTTCCCGGCCGGCGCTCCCGCGCTCACGCTCGGCGCGGTGGAGGGCGCGACGGCGCAGTTGGCGATGACCGTCGGCAACGCCGCCGTCGCCACGTCGCTGCTCTGCTCGGGCCTCTTCGACGCCGACGTCTCCGCCGACGACCTCTCGACGAGCATGGGCGCGATGACGCTTCTCTCCGTTCCCTTCGGCGGCCTGCCGATGTGTCACGGCAGCGGCGGCCTCGCCGGAAAGTACGCCTTCGGCGCGCGGACCGGCGGCGCGAACGTCGTTCTCGGCGTCCTCTACGTCGTCGCCGCGCTGTTCGCGAGCGTCGTTCTGGCGTTCCCGATGGCGCTTCTGGGCGTCCTCCTCGTGCTCGTCGCGGCGCAGTTGGGCCAGAGCGCGTTGCAGACGGAGTCGCTCGTACTGACCGTTCTCGTGGGTGTCGTCGGCGTGGCGACAAACGTCGGCCTCGCGTTCGTCGTCGGCGTCGTGTTGTGGCTCGGCGCCTCGACGTTCGACGCGGCGGGGACCGCAGACCGATAAGCGTCTTGTGGTGGCCGCCCCAAGTTTCGATATGACCTGGGCGGACCTCTTCGAGCGGGCGACCGAGTACGAGGTGACAGAGCGCGACGTGCGCGACGTACTCGAACGACGGCGGAGCGAGAATGACTGAACGCGCGGAGGTGACCGACCGACCGGAGGCGTCTCCCGCGCGCGTCGTCGCCGACGCCGACGTGTTCGCGGCGGACCTCCTCGTCGGCGGCGACGCCCGACGGGCGCTCGACTGCCTGCGAGAACACTCGTGGACGACGCTCGTCGCGAGCGACGCGCTGTTGGACGACGCGGAGGCGGTCATCGCCTCGCTGTCGGATTCGAAACTCGCTGCCGACTGGCGCGAGCGAATTGAGACGCTGCGCGAACCGACCGACCACGCCGGTGGCGACCACCCCGCGCTGGGGTCGGCGTACCACGGCGGCGCGATGCACCTCCTGACGTTCGATCCGCGCCTGCAGACGGCGCAGGTGGGCGCGACCCTGCGCAAGCGCGTCGCGCTGAGCGTCCGCCACCCGAAGGCGTTCGCGACGCTGTTCGACGCCGAGAGCTTGTATCGAGAAGTCGTCGGCGGGGAGTACCCCGGCGCGGACCGCGACCCTCGCGCGTAGGCGGTCGAGTTTCGACTAGTTGGATAGGTGGTGATAGAAAACGTCCGGGGAGTTCTGAGCAATCGTAGTGAGAGTGTTTAGAATAACACTTTCGTCGGCATTCAAACGCTCACTTCGTTCGCGTTTGAACCGACGTCGGACGCTTCGCGCCCGCCGAGGTTTGCTTCGCTACCGCTCGGCGTACCACTCCCCGAACTTCGCCAGCGCCCGACCCCGATGCGAGATGGCGTTCTTCTCCTCGGTACTCATCTCGGCCATCGTCGTCCCGTCGTGCTCGAAGATGGGGTCGTAGCCGAACCCGCCCTCGCCGCGCGGGGCGACGAGGCGGCCGCGGACGACGCCCTCGAACAGTTTGACGGGGAGCGGTTCGGTCTCTTCCGTATCTCGCTCCGCACCTGTCGCCGCCGCAGCGACCCGGTCGTCGCGGTCCACCGGGTCCGGCGAGGCCGCAAACCCCTCGCCGTCGCAGTACGCGAGCACGCAGCGGAACGACGCCTTTCGGTTCTCCTCCGCTTCGGCGAGTCGCCAGACGCGCTCGACGCCGACGGTGTCCTCGACGTACGAGGAGTACGGACCCGGAAACCCACCCAGGGCGTCGACGAACAGCCCCGCGTCGTCGACGAGAACGGGACCACCGGCGCGGTGGTACGCCTCGCGCGCGCCGTGGACGGCGATGGCACCGAGGTCGTCGCTTTGGATCTCCGTGTAATCGAAGTCGAGTTGCCCGACCGACTCGCCGAGATACGTCGTCGCCTCCGCGACTTTTCCCTCGTTGGTCGTCACGTACTGGAGCATAGTCGAGGAGGGGTCGCCCGTCGCAAAGAGTCGTCGGTCTCCGCCTCTCGGCGGTGGGTGACGACGAGCCGGAGCCGTGCTAACGCGCCGTCTGAGAGACCTCGACACTGTTTGTCGTGGGATGAGAGCGACATAGCTCTCGGTGTCAGAACGTAAGAAAAATATCAGGTTTTAAGCCGCCAGGATTGGTTAGGCCGGATATGTCCGGGGCACGGCAACAGCACGCTGCGGAGTTGGTGACAGTCAGGAAGGAGATGAACGCGCACGGCGCGATGACCGTCGAGGCGGTCGAATCGAACGCCACACGGCACATCGCGGAGTACGAGACGTCGCAACTGCAGTCGACGCTGCAGCAACTGCCCGCGGGGACGTCGGTTCCGCTGGAACTGCGCCCGGTCGGCACGCGCGGCAACGTCTGGCGGGCGACGGCGCTCGCTCCGTCGCGTCAGTAACGACTCGACGGACGGTGTCGGGAAGAACGGAGAACGGAAATCGAAGGGAACGCGGGTCAGTCGTCGTCGACGACGACTTCGACCGGACCGTCGTCCTCGTGCTCGGATTTCTCGCGACTCTTGCGCTCCTGGAACAGGAGCACCGCCGCGACCAGCAGCACGACCCACGAGCGCCAGTTGGCGAGGTTGAGCGTGTAGCCCACGCCGAACGGTTTCTTCACCAGCATACGGTCACCGGGTTGCCAGTACGAGGAAAGCATCCGACCGGCGCTCGGGCGTTCGAAGTTGTACGGGACGCCGAACAGTTCGCCGGTCTCGGGTTTGTCCGCCATGACAGGACGGTACGCCCGCCTGTGATAAATCTTTTTGGCTGCGTCGTCGCGCGTGCGAGCCGGAAGACGGCGGTACCGCTCTGCTCAGCGATACCGCCCGCGTGATTCGACAGTACGCAGCCGCGCGAGTACCTCGTCGTCGCCCACTGCCGCGTACCCCGCCTCGAACGCCTCCACGAGCGGCTCGGGGTCGCCGGCGGTTCCCTCGACGCTCTGCTCGAACACGTGGAGGTCCATCGCGTGGTCCTCGACGTGACCGGTGTGGAAACCGAGGCCGAAGTCGATGAGGAAGGTCCGTCCTCCGTCGCGTGCGTCGCCCTCACCCGTGGATTCGTCGACCCGGACGTTCCGCGTCGTCGGGTCGCCGTGGGCGATTCCGACACGGTGCAGCGCCGCGAGGTGGCGACCCACGTCGGTGACGGCGTCGGAGTCGAGCGTCGCCGCGAGGTCCGCCTCGCCGACGCGTTGGAACGTGATAGTCGCCTCGCGTACGTCGACGTCGCGGACCAGCGGCGTCGGGACGCCCGCACGCCGCGCCTCGCTCGTGAGGCGGGCTTCGGCCACGGTTCGCTCGCGACGGAGGCGTGCGTCGAGTTCGGGGTGGCGGTACGCTTTCGGCAGACGGCGCTTCACGACGCGCTCGTCGCGGAACTCGACGGTCGCCTCCGCTCCTTTCACGTCTGTATCCGCCTCGACGGCGCGTGCGACGGACTCCGCCTCGCCGCGCCACGTCACGGGTACCTGGTCGGGGCGGAAGTTCGGGTCTATCGCCGAATCTCCGATTTCGACGGTGTCGCCCGCGGCGTACATCGTCGCGCCCAGCACGGCTATCATCCCGGCGTTGTCCCGGAGGAAGCGCGGGTCGGGCGCGTAGAACTTCGCGCCGCGCTCGTCGCACATCGACGCCAGCATCTCCCTGAGACGCTGATTCTGGCCGACCCCACCACCCAAGACGAGTTCGTCGGTCCCCGTGAGCGAGAGCGCGCGTTCGGCCACCTCGGTGAGCATGCCGAAGACGTGTTCCTGCAAGGAGAAGCAGATGTCCTCGACCGTCTCGCCGTCGTCCGCGGCCTGCTTGGCGGCGCTCATGATGCCCGAGAAGGAGAAGTCCATCCCCTTCACCGTGTACGGGAGGTCGATGTACTCGCCGTCTGCGGCCGCTTTTTCGACCTTCGGCCCGCCGGGGTGGGTCCAGCCAATATGTCGAGTGAACTTGTCGATAGCGTTACCGACGCCGGTGTCCATCGTCTCGCCCAGCACGCGATAGCGACCGTTGTGGTAGCCCAACAGATGCGCGTTGGCTCCCGACGCGTTGAGACACACCGGGGAGTCGAACCCGGACTGGTGCCGGCCGATTTCGAGGTGCGCGACCATGTGGTTGACGCCGACCAGCGGGACGTCGAGCGCACCGGCGAGCGCTCTGGCGGCGGTCCCGACGATGCGGAGACACGGACCGAGGCCGGGGCCGCGGGAGAAGGCGACGGCGTCGACGGGCGGGCCGCTACCCTTGCTCGTCTCGGCGGCGCGCTCCAGAACGGTCTCGACGACGCGCGGGATGGCCTCGCTCATGTGCTCGGCCGCCTCGCGCGGGTGAATGCCGCCGCTATCGGGTTCGTACGGGTCGGATTCGATAACAGTCGAGTCGCGTTCGGTATCGTGCAGCGCAGCGCTCGCGGCCCACGCCGTCCCTTCGATACCCAGAACGCGCACGTCTCGAATTACGCTTCTTCGGCTTCCGCGTCGCCGTCCTCTGCGGTGATCTTGTTGCGTTCGAGCATGTACTCCTGCTCGACATCGCGGGCGAACTCGGGGCTCTCGTACACTTTCGCGTAGCCGGCGCTTTTGCGCATGCCGAACTTCGTGTCGAGTTCGTGGATGACGACTTCGTCGGAGTCCTTGTCGAGTTTCGCCGCGAGGCTGTCGCGGACCGAGAGACGCGAGGGCGTTGCCTCGTCGTGCGTCATCGTGAATCGTACGTCCGTCCGGTGCAACATCGGGTTCTCCTCCTCGTCGATGATTTCGATTTCCATAGTTCAGTTGCTCATAAATCCCTTCGAAGCAAGTAAAAGGATTTCGAAGGGGCGGGGAGCGGTCGTCGACTGCGAGAGCGGAGAGAAGGTTCAGACGCCGAGCGTCTCGAACCCCGCCTCGGTGTCACCTTCGAACTGCGCCATCAACTCGCGTGCCTCCGCTTTCGCTTCCGGAGTGACGGCTACACCGACCATCCCCTCGTCGGGCTGGCCGTAGACGACGAGCGAACCCACGGGCGCGACCAAGATAGCTGGAAGCGTCGCCAAGTCCTCCTCGCCCTCGGTGACGACGACGACGGTGTTCTCGTCGCGCGCGACGGCGTCGCGGAGCGCCGCGAGCAGCTCCCGAGACAAGGTGGCCGCCGGGTTCTCGACTTCGATGCGCGGGTTGTCGCCCGAGAGGACGCGGCGAATCCCGTCGCCGACGGCCTCTCGCTTGGTTTTGCCGTCGACGACGGCCACGTCGGGGTCGCGGTCGGCGGTTCGGAGGTGGTAAGTGACGACGTCGCCGACGGCGATAATCGGCCCCTCCGTTTCGGAGAGCAGCCGCTCGGTGTCGGTGTAGACGGGGCCCAGCGGCTCCTTGAACGCTCCCCGGAGGTCGTCGGGGAGCCGAAGCATCAGCGCGTCACCGGACCTTCAGCGCGTAGCCGCCGGGTTCGTCGACGTTCATCTCGCGAGCGATTTCGCTCTCTTCGGGGTGGGTGACGACGACGTACCCCGCCCAGTCTTCGGTGAGGCTCGACGACCCGCAGTGGTCACAGCTCTGTGAGTCCGGTTCGTTGATGTAGTGGCACTCGCGGCAGGCGAGGCGGGGTTTCGCCATCAGTTACCCTCCGTCGTGGCCTGTCGTTCCTCTCGCTCGGCCTGGAGCCAACCGTGTTTGCCGAGTCCGGGCTGTTTGGCCGTGAGACCGATCTTCGAGTCGCGCGGGTTGCGCTCGTCGATGCTCTTGGTGACGATGCGGACGCGCACCGAGTCGCCAACGCCGAGCGTGTCCGACGACTCGGTCGACGCCAACTGCTGGTTCTCGCCGTCGTAGGCGAGATACTCGTCCGAGATCTGCGAGACGTGCAGCAGTCCGTCGACGGGGCCGATACCGACGAAGGCGCCGAACTCGACGACTTCGACGACGATGCCGTCGACGACTTCCTGCATGTGCGGGTCGTACGTTATCGCGTCGAACTCCGCCTCGTAGTAGACGCCGGGGCGGTTCGGGAGCACCGAGCCGTCGCCGATTTCCTGCACCTCGACGATGCTGACGACGCTACCCACGTCCTCGTCCATCCGTCCTTCCAACTTGTCCTGTAGCAGACGCTTCACCCGTTCGGGCGTCACGTCTGCGAGGTGCCGCGGGGGCACCTCGACCGTGTCCTTGAGTCGTACCCTCTTGTACATGTTATGGTTCTGTGATACACAGTGTGTTCCGACCCCTTAAACCGATTACTCGAACGCCGCGTTCGAGCAGGCGGTCGCGCAGGGGTTGGTCGTTCGTGACGACGTACTCACAGTCGCCGCGCGCGCCGAGTTCGACCAGCGCGTCGTCGGCGTACGTCGCCTCGGTCTCGACTTGCTGACAGCGGTCGGCCGCCAAATCCGCACCCACGCTCGCCGCGACGCTCTCCTTGCCGTTGCCCGCCGAGAGCTTCTCCAACTCGGCGACGACGGCCTCGGGGGCCACGAGTTCGACGGTCCCCAGACCGAACAGCCGGTCGAGTTCGTCGAAGACGCGGACGTCGAGTTCGACGGGCATCATGAGCGCGTTGGTGTCCATGGCGACGACGACCATCCGTTATTCGACGAGCGTTCCGATGCCGATGAGTCGCCAGCGCGCGCCGACGCGGCGGTTGATGGCTATCTTCGCGCCCGTCGCTGCACAGACGGGGCGCTTCAGCGACACTTCGCACTCGCCTTCGCGGGCGCTCGTGACGGCCCCGACGGTGGTCGCGGTGCCGACGGTCAGCATCAGCGGTTCGCCCGTCGAAATCTCGTCGATTTCGTCGTCACCACCGACGACGCGTTCGAGGAGGTCGACCTCCATCTCGAACGCGTCGCGGGTCGGCGGGAGGGTGCCGGGCGTTCCGGCGACCTGGCCGGCCAGCGCGTCACCCTTCGTGAGACTCGGGTCGAGACCGGTGCCGACGCCGAGCAGGCCGCCGGGCGTCGCGGTGTCGAGCATCTGGCTGCCCGCCTGCAGCGACCGGACCGTCGTCGTGATGGGCTGCCATTCGGACTGACCGCCCTCTTCGACTTCCCGGCCGGGGCGCAGTTCGATCTCGTCGTCGACGCTGAGCGTCCCGTCGACGAGGCTGCCGCCGACGACGCCGCCGGAGAGGTTCTCCCACGTCGTCCCCGGTCGGTTGATGTCGAAGCTGCGCGCGACGAACATCCGCGCGTCGTCGCTCGACGAGCGCTCGGGCGTCGGAATCTCGTCCTCGATGGCGTTAATGAGCAGGTCGAGGTTGACGCCCTGCTGGGCGCTCACCGGCACGATCGGCGCGTCCTCGGCGACGGTGCCCTCGACGAACTCCGTTATCTGTTCGTAGTTCTCGACGGCGCGGTCGCGGTCGACGAGGTCGATCTTGTTCTGTGCGATAACGATGTTCTCGATGCCGATGATATCGAGCGCCATCAGGTGTTCTTCGGTCTGCGCCTGCGGCACGTCCTCGGTGGCGCTCACGACGAGCACCGCCCCGTCCATCAGCGCCGCGCCCGAGAGCATCGTCGCCATCAGCGTCTCGTGGCCGGGTGCGTCGACGAACGACACCGTGCGAATCGGTTCGCTCGGTTCGCCGTTCTCGCACTCCTCTTCGACCGTGTAACACTCCGGTTCGTCCATACCCGGACAGCGTCGGAACGTCGCGTCGGCGTAACCCAGTCGGATTGAGATACCGCGCTTCATCTCCTCCGAGTGCTGGTCGGTCCACGAGCCGCTGAGCGCCTGCACCAGCGTGGTTTTCCCGTGGTCGACGTGGCCGACGAGTCCGATGTTCACCTCCGGTTGTTGTGTTTTCGTCACCATTGACCTCCTAAGAGCAATCTTGCGAAAGATTCGCCCCGTGCGAGTGATAAAGTTGCTGTTCTCACCGCGACTGAGGGTTCGTGACGTGTGAACAACCTGCGTGGAGCGGCTCTCGAAACAGGTCGACCAACCCGAGGGCGTGGCCGACCAGTCCGCTTTTGCTCGCCCGTCACCTTTCTCCGTCCGTGCAGGAGTTCGGCTTCGAGTTGGCCCTCTGTGCGCATCTCGAAGAGACGACGGACTCGCTCGTCGCCCGCCAACTCGGCGCGGCCGTCGCCTCGCCCGGCAGCCGAATCGTCGATACCGTCCTCGTCGAACCCGGTCTCGCGTTCGAGACACGGACGCGAATCACGCCGCACTCCATCCCTGCGCTGGCGATCGAGAGCGACGTGGGCGTCGGCTGTGCGACGTACTGGAAGGACGCCTTCGACTGCCACCCCGACGTGGCTCGCCGCGTCACCGACCGCGCCGTCGAACTCGGGTTCTTCGAGGCCGAGCGCCGCGGCAGTCGCCGATACGTCCGTCGGACGACGCGCTACCCCGAGAGCTGGTTCGCCCGTCTGGTCGGCGTCGAGAACAAGCCCGACCTCGGGCGACCGGGAGACCTCGAACGCCAACTCAGAACTGACGTGAGTCTCGCGCTGTTCGACGAGGTGGTGCTCGCCACCGAGAGTTACGTCACGCGCGCGCACCTGAACCGCATCCCCGAGGAGGTCGGCGTCTGGCGCTTCGACCCCGAGACGGGCGAGCGGGAAGTCGTCCGCGAGGCGACCACGTTGCCGATCAGCCGTTCGGGAATCGAACTGCTCGACGAACGTCCGCTTCGGACCGACATCGCCGTCGTCGGCGCGAACGGGAAGCGACGAAAGCGGCGGCGCATCGCCGAACGTGCCTACGGCAAGGGATGGCGGAACTACGCACTTCCGCCGTGTGCCCGGATGAACCCGACCGACGACGGTCGCCCGTACTGCGAGCACTTCGGCTCCGTCGTCGACCCCGGAAGCGACTGCGGCGAGTCGTGTCCGGAGTTCGAGGCGGGCGACGGTTCAAAACAGGAGTTGGACGCGATCCGCGCCGAACGCTCGCCGTGGGTTCGAGAACCCGCGGGTGTCGTGCGGCGACAGAGCGGGTTGGACCAGTTCGGGTGAGAGCTACAACACGTACTGCTCGCCGTCAACCGCCAACGGCTCCTCGAACGCCTCGTCCGTGGGGTAGAAGTGCGAGGTGTGGACCAAGCGGGTCTCTTTCGCGTTCAACTCCTCGGCCATCGAGAGCGCCCCCTCGCGGGTCATGTGTTTGTGGCCGAACGTCCGCGGGACGCCCTCGCTGTCGTGGTGGCGGCCGCCCGCCGGGTGGTGTTCGCAGAGCGTCGCCGGAACGATTGCGTCGGCGAGAAACAGGTCCGGGTCCGCGAGCGTCGCCCGCGAGTCCTCGGAGACGTCGTAGCTCGTATCGCCCGACAGCGAGAGCTTCGTGCCCGTCCGGGGGTCGGAGACGGCGAGGCCGTAGCAGAGAAGCGGCGGATGGTCGACGGGGACGAACGTCACGTCGAATCCACAGACGCGAAACGACTCGAACGGCGCTGCGTCGTGGACGCTGATTCGGTCGAGGTAGTGGTACTTCGAGCGAATCGTGTCGGCGACGCTCTCACCCGTCTGGGGGTCCGTCTCGTCGGCGGCGTAAACGGGCAAATCGTCGAAGATGCGGTAGGCGTTGCCGAGGCCGTCGAGGTGGTCAAAGTGGATGTGGGTGACGACCACCGCGTCCGGCAGCGGCACGTCGTGGTCGAGAAACTGGCTCCGGAAGTCGGGGCTGGCGTCGACGAGCAGCGACTCGCCAGTGCGTTCGTTCTCCACGTGAACCGAGAACCGCGAGCGCTCGACGCCGCGTTCGCGCGCCGTCCGGCAGGTCTCGCAGTCGCAGCCGACGGTGGGCGTCCCCGTCGTGTCGCCGGTTCCGAGGAGCGTGACGCGCATCAGTGCTGGTGGTCGTGCGCGTGGTCGTGGTCGTGGCTGTGGTCTGAGCCGTCGGCCGACTCGCCGTTGCCCGCGATGAGCGAGTCGGAGTCGTCCATCATGTCCATGTTCTTCAGGTTGTCCCGCTCTTCGAAGTCCTCGACGGCGTCGAGGATGTCCGTCTGCGTGAGCGACATCCGCTCCTCCGTGAGCGCCTCCAGCACCGCCTCGCGGAGCACCATCCGGAGGTCGCTGCCGGTGAGGCCCTCGGTCCGGTCGGCGACCGACTCGGGGTCGAACTCGGCGATCTCCATCCGCTGAGTGATGACGCGGAGGATGTCCGCGCGCATCTGCCGATCGGGTTTGGGGAAGTTGACGATCTCGTCGAAGCGCCGCCACGCCGCCGCGTCGAGCTGGTCGGGGTGGTTCGTCGCCCCGATGAGCAACACGTCGTCGCGGATGAGCGAGATGTCGTCGATGCTCTTCAGTAGGGTGTTGACCGCACGTTTCAGCGCCGCGTGCTCGTCGCTGCGGCGAGTTTTGGCCACCGAGTCGAACTCGTCGATGAAGAGAATACACGGCGAGAGCCGCTTCGCCACCTCGAACGTCTTCTCGACGTTCTTGGCCGTCTCACCGAGATACTGCGAGGTGATCATCGAGAGTTTGACCTCGACGAACGGGAGGCCGAGTTCGTGCGCGAGCGCGCGGGAGACGGTCGTCTTCCCGGTTCCGGGCGGACCGACGAACAGCAGTTTGCCGATCTCGCGCAGGCCGATCTCGGCGAGGTAGTCGCGGTGTTCGATGGCCTTGACGATCTTGCCGATCTCGCCCTCCTGGTCGCCGGTGAGCACGAGGTCGTCGAGCGTCATCTCGATCTCCTCGGGCGCGCGGACGTGGACGAGGTCGAGCATCTCGGCGTCGCCCTCCTCGTCGTCGGTGTCGAAGTACGCCTCCAGCAGGCTGTCTATCCAGACGCGGTCGGCGTGGATGGGTCGGTTCTGGTCTCTGGCCTCCTCGCGGGTGACGTCGACGTCTTCGCGGTCCTCGGCGGCGAAGGCGATAGTCGGGTTCGTCACGAGACGGTCGCGGTCGGCGCGCGTGAGGTACCACTCCAGCGCCATCTCCGGTTGGGTGAACGAGAGCGTGCCGGAGAACTCCGTCCGGTCGGTGAACAACAGGTCCGAGATGGCCTCCCACGGGTGTTCGACGCCGGTGGCCGTCCGGGCGTCGGTCTCGGTCACCGAGAGCGGGCGTTCGACGCCACCGAGCGGTTCCACCTCGTCGGAGGCGGTGTCGGGTGCGTCGCCGTCGCGCTCGGCCCAGAACACGCGTCGGTAGCGTGGCGGGAGGTCGTTCTCGTCCAACTCCCGGTTTTCCGTGTAGATGTGGGCCGTGAGGAGGAATTCGACGACTTCGAGAGCCGGGCTACTCATCCCCGAGAATTAGCTGCCAGAGAGTCTTAATACCGTCGAACCCGCGCCAGCGTCGGCCTCGTGAACCACGCCAACTATCGGTCCGCGACCACGCCTCCGCCGACGTCGCCGAGGAGCTGTTCGCCGTCGACGGCCGAACCGAACGGCCGAAACCGGACGACGACGGCGACGGGACAGGCGACTCTCGATAAACTCGATTTCTCCGACCCCGGGTTCTCCCACGTTTATCAGGATAGACCCCGGAGGGTCAGGTATGCCAACACCAGTCATCGCGGCCGCGCGGCGGACCGCACAAGGCAAGGGCGGCGGCGTCTTCGAGGACGTCCGCAGCGAGGACCTATCGATTCCGCTCATCGATACGATTCTCGACGAGACGGGGCTCTCCGGCGACGACGTCGACGACCTGATGTGGGGCGTCGCCCAGCAGCGCGGCGAGCAGGACAACAACGTCTCGCGCGTCATCGCGCTGCTATCGGAACTCGGCGAGGGGACGCCCGCGACGACCATCAACCGCTGGTGCGCTTCCTCGATGCAGGCGGTCATAAGCGCGAGCGACGCCGTCGCCGCGGGCAACCGCGACGTCATCGTCGCCGGCGGCGTCGAGAACATGTCGCGCGTGCCGATGGACGGCGACTCCTATCAGCATCTCCACCCCGAACTCTCCGAGCGCTACAACGTCTTCCAGCTCCAGATGGGGATGACCGCCGAAAAGGTCGCCGAGAAGTACGGCGTCAGTCGGGAGGAGCAGGACGAGTACGCGCTCCGTAGCCACGAACGCGCCGCGGCGGCGACCGACGAGGGCTACTTCGACGACCAGATCGTCCCCATCGAAACGGAGGATGGCGTCGTCGAGGAGGACGAGGGCATCCGCCGCGACACGTCGCTGGAGACGCTTGCGGGGCTGTCGCCGGCGTTCACCGGCGACGGCACCGTGACGGCGGGCAACTCCTCGCAGATTTCGGACGGCGCGGCGGCGACGCTCGTCACCAGCCGCGAGTTCGCCGAGGACCACGGCCTCGATATCATGGCCGAAATCGGCACCAACGCCGTCGCGGGCGTCGACCCGACGGTGATGGGTATCGGCCCGGTCCCGGCGACGCGGAACCTCCTCGAACGGAACGGGCGCTCCATCGACGACTACGACCTCGTGGAACTGAACGAGGCGTTCGCCTCGCAGGCCGTCTACGCCCGCGGCGAACTCGGCATCGACGAGGAGAAGTACAACGTCAACGGCGGCGCAATCGCGCTCGGTCACCCGCTCGGTGCCAGCGGCGCGCGCCTGCCCGTCGCGCTCGTCCACGAGATGATTCGACGCGACGTCGACCGCGGATTGGCGACGCTCTGCGTCGGCTTCGGACAGGGCGCGGCCATCGAGTTCTCGCGGTAGAACCGCGGGAGCGAAGCGACAGCGAGCGGACGCGGGCCGAGGAGGGTCCGACCGGACGGGAGGACCCGACGACGGCTTTTGGTCGAGCTTTTGCCGAGCGACCGAGCGCCAGCGAGGGAGCGCAGGGCAAAAGGTCGTCGTGGCAGGGCACGGCCATCGAGTTCTCGCGGTAGAGCCGCGAGGGCGAACGGCCCAGTTCCTCGGGTGACTCGGAGTCGCCCGAAACGGCAGGATGCGAGCCGACAGTCCCGTGACAGGCCCGAGGCTTTTGCAACTGGGCGTTGATGTATCGTGTAGAGATGAGTCGGAAAGAGCAGATAGAGCGTACTGCAACGAGCCGACGAGAACTGTTGCGTGCCGCCGGTGTCGGCGCGCTCGGCCTCACCTCGTTAGGCGCGTCCGCTTCGGTCGGGTCGGCGCAGGTGACGGTGACCGCGGCGATCTCCGACAACGCCCCCTCGTTCAGCGACGAGGACGACTACACCGGGCTGTTCGTCCACGTCCGGAGCGTCTCGGACGACCAGACCGCCGACAGACTCGACAGCTGTGCGTTCTTCGAGAGCGACGACGAGCCCCTCGTCTACGTCGCCCGCCTCATCGACCGCACGACCGAGGACCACCCGAGCGAGGAGACGCTGCTGTACACCCTCGAAGGGACCGACGAGATAGACGTCGGCAACCTCTACGTCGTCAACAGACAGCAGTCCTGCGACGGTCCGCTGGTCGAGCTCTCGATGGAGTCCGTCGGCGGCAGTCCCATCGAGGTCTCGAACGGAACGGGAGGCGGCGACACCACGGGAGAGGAGAGCCCTGCGGACGACGAAGCGACCGACGAGGCGACTGACACGACCGCCCCGGGGTTCGGCCCGCTCGCAGGAGTGACAGGAGTCGGGAGCGCGGCGCTGCTGTTTCGCCGCCTCGGCGGCAGCGACGAGTAGCGCAGGTTCCGAGTCGGTGCGAGTTTCGAATCCGTGCGAGCCCCGAATCGACGTTCGCCCGTAGTGAGAGACGTGCTACTGCTTATAGGGGTGGGTGAGTTCTCTTCACACAACCAGTATGTCGGAGGCACACGGGGCTGTGGGCGAAGGCGTGACTCGACGGCGGCTGATTCGTGCCGCGGCATCGGGGTCGGGGACGACGACGGTCGGGCCGACGTTCGTGGAGTCGGTCGACGGGCGGCGGGAGGCGACGACGCTGACCGCGGTGACGACGGCCGCGACGACGCTCGAGCGCGACGACCTCACCGGCCTGTTGTTGTATCTCGCCGCCGACGAGCGCGGCGTCGACATCGAGACCGACGAGCGCGGTCGACGACTCGCGGACGATGCGGGGGGTCGACGGTACGAGGCCCTCGTCGTCGACAACACCGAGAGCGGGACGCGGACCGCGACGGTCGACCTGCTCGTCGACGCGCCGGCGGTACCCGACGCGGGATCGCTGTTCGTCGTCACCCGCCAGCGACGCGACGGCGACGACGCCCGGTTGACGCTCGAACGAGTCGGCACCGAGCGCGTCGAGCAACCGGAGCGCGCGCGGGCGAACCTCGCCCCCACGACCCGGACAGCGACTCGGGGTGCGCCGGCGACAGGGTCGGACGCGCGCGACGCAGTCGCGGCGGTCGCCGGAATCGGAGCGGGGCTCGTCGGCTTCGGTGCTGCGCTCTACGCGCTCGGCCGACGGTCCGGAAACCGATAGCGGCGCGACCCCGCAGTCGTCGAGCGGGGATCCGACTCTCTCGGACGCTCCGTCGACGTTCCGACTTCGACCCTCGGAGTACTCGTCGAGCGTCGCGGCCGACGACGACGGAGTCGAACGCGGCGTCTCAGTCGTCGCCTTACAGTACGTGTTCGTCGACCTCAGCGTGACGAGTCCGAATCGAACGATTTCGGCTCCGCGACGGCGCGCACGGGAGCACCGTCGACGCCGACGAACGAGAGCGGGTACGCGTGGAGGCGGAACCGGTCGGGGAGGTCGGCGCGGCAGAGACGGAGGTTCTCGAAGAGCAGTCGGTCCGCGCCGAGCAACGCCCGGTGCGCCGGGAGCTCCGCACTGTCGAACGGGTCGGGGCTGGCACAGTCGAGCGCTACGTCGTAGCCCCGGTCGGCACACCACGCCGCCGCGTCGGGCGAGAGCGACGGATGTTCGTAGTATTCGTCTGTCCCCCAGTAGCTGTCCCACCCGGTTCGGAGGACGAGAGCGTCGCAGTCGGGGTGCGGGTCGGCCGCGTCGAGCGCCGCAGGCGACACCGTCGCTCCGGCGTCGAGCGGTCGGAGGTCGACGACTCGCGCGTCGAGTCGGAAGCGCGAGACGGGAAACGCCGAGAGCGGGTCGCCGTCTTCGAGCACGTGCGACGGCGCGTCGACGTGCGTTCCGGCGTGTGTTCCGAGTCGGAGGTCGGTGACCCGGTACCCGTCGGCGGCGTGCGTCGCGTGCGGGTCGAGTCGGACCGATGGGTCACCGGGGTAGACGGGCGTCGCATCCAAGAGCGGGTGTGAGAGGTCCTCCATACCCGCCGATTCGGAGTCGACACTCAAGAATCGCACTCGCTACCGCTCTTCGGGGTGGACGTACTCCATCGCTTCGCGAACCGCGTCCTGTCGGCCGAGGAGCGTGATGCGGTCGCCCTCGCGCAGCGTGTAGTTCGCCGATGGAACCTCGGTCTCCCCATCGTGAGAGACGAGCGCGACGAGACAGCCGTCGGGGAGGCTGGTGCCGAGGTCCCCGATCTCCTTGCCGACGAGGTCGGCGGCGGTCACCGCGATTTCCTGGACGTCGCCGCTCTCGCCGAGTTCGTCCATCCAGGTCGACAGCGCGGGTCGCTCGATGTAGTCGTCGATGGACTGGGCGGTCGCGACCGTCGACGAGATGGCCTCGACTCCCAACTCCTGGAACGCGCGGGCGTTGTCAGGGTCGTTCGCACGGGCGATGACGGTCTCGGGGTCGAACTTCGACTCGGCCAGTTGGGTGACGAGCAGGTTCACGTCGTCGTCGCCGGTGGCCGCGACGACGACCTTCGCGTTCACCGCCCCGGCGTCGGCGAGCACCTGCGTGTCGGTGGCGTCGCCCGCGTGGACGGTGAACCCCTCGTTGCGGGCGATTTCGACGATTTCGGGGTCGTTCTCGATCAGTACGACGTCCTCACCACGGGCTTGGAGGCGTTCGGCGAGCGTCCGGCCCACCTTACCGCCCCCGATGACGAGTATACGCATTGGAATCACATCGAGGCGTTGGGCGATCTGTCGGGCGAATCCGCCCTCGAAGACGACGGTCGCGAGGATGACGAGGAAGACGGTTCCGACGAGCGTGTTCGCCGCAGCGGTCATCCCCATCGCGCGGAGTTCGATGGCGAACAGCGTCGCGACGGCGGCGGGGATGATACCGCGCGGCGCGACGAAGCTCATGAACAGTTTCTCGTTGCGGGTGAACCGGTCGCCGACGGTCGAGAGAAACACCAGCGCCGGCCTGATGACGAGCGCGATGAGCGCGACGACGAGCGCACCTCGCGCCCCCAACTCTCGGAGCGTATCGAAGTCCAAAAGCGCCGCCAGCGTGATGAAGACGAACGAGAGGACGACGAGCGTGATGTCGCCCTTGAAGTCGAGTATCTCGTCTTCGTACGGGATGTCTGCGTTGCCGAGGAGGACACCCGCCGTCGCGACGGCGGCGACCCCGGCCTCCGTCGCGATGGTGTCGGCCGTCCCGTAGGCGACGAGTGCGCCCGCCAGCACCAACAGACGAGCGTTTTTGGGCGCGTTCCCCGGCGAGAGGTCGACGTAGCGGAGCGCGTAGTACAGCACGCCGGCGACGACGGCGCCGACGAGGAGACCGATACCGAGTCGCTCTGTGAAGTGCTGAACCAACTCCGTGGGGCCGGAGATGCCGGAGACGATGGCCTCGAAGATGACGACCGCCAGGATGGCCGCCGTCACGTCGTTGACGATACCCTCGGTCTCCAACGCCGCTTCGACGCGGCTACGCGTGGGGACGACTTCGAGAATCGGGCTGATGACGGTTGGACCGGTGGCGACGAGCAGCGACCCGACGAGGAAGGCGATGGCCCACCCCGTCTGCAGCAGGTAGTGAACGGCGGCGGCCGTCGCGACCAGCGCGAGCACCGCCCCGACGGTCACCAATCTAAGCGCCGCTGCCGGCGCCTCACGGAGTTTGTCGACGTGGAGATGAAACGCCCCCTCGAAGACGATGATCGCCACGGAGAGACCGACGATGGCCGACAGCGCGTTCCCGAACGAGTCGGGGGTGATGACGCCCAGTATCGGTCCCATGACGATTCCACCGGCGATGAGAAAGAGGACACTCGGGATACGGAATCGGTCCGAGAGCACCTGTGCGACGACACCAACGCCGATGATGGTGGCGACGAGCAGGAGGAGATTACCCCCACCTCCGGCGGCCATTAGCGGTCCTCCATGTGATTTCGACGACGCCCGGGAGGATTATAATGGCACCCGTTCCGGAGTATCTTAGACACGAGGCGCCGGTTCCCGGTGAAAGCACGGCATCACCGGTCACGTACGGTCGCTTCCGGCGAACGCGTCGACGGCGACCGAGTCGTCGGCTTCGGACTCCAGACGGTCGGCGACTCCCGGTCAGTTCGCCGCCTGCGGTTCGTACAACAGGTCGACCTCGTCGGCGTATCGGTCGAGAATGTTGCGGCGTTTCTTCTTCATCGTCGGCGTCATGAGGTCGTTGTTCTCGGTGAACTCCTCGGGGACGAGGCGGAACTTTTTGATTCGCTCGTAGGACTCGAACTGTTCGTTTGCGGTCTCGACCTCGTCCTCGACGCGCTCGTACACGCGGTCGTCTCGGCAGATGGCTCTCGGGTCCTCGGGCAGGTCGATTCCCTCGCGCCTCGCCCACTCGCGGACGCCGTCGAAGTTCGGGACGACGAGCGCGCTGACGAACTTCTGGCCGTCGCCGAGCACCAGACACTGCTCGACGAGCGCGCTGGAGGCGAAGACGTCTTCGATGGGTCCGGGGGCGACGTTCTTCCCCGTCGAAAGCACCAGAATCTGCTTGGCGCGTTCGCGGAAGGCAATGTAGCCGTTCGGTCGAATCTCGACCACGTCGCCGGTGCGGAACCAACCCCCTTCGTCGAACGCCGCTTCGATCTCCTCGGGGCGGTTCCAGTACCCCTGCGTGACGTTCGGACCCTTCACGAGCAGTTCGCCTACGTCGCCGGCGACCGACTCGCGCGTCTCCCTGCCGACGACGGTGTCGTCGACGCGAACCTCGACGCCGTGGACGGCCGGACCGATGGTCCCGATTTTCGGCTCCTCGGGCGGGTTGACGGCGACGACGGGCGATGTCTCGGTCAGGCCGTAGCCTTCGAGGATGGGCAGTCCCATCCCGTGGTACAGCGCGCAGAGTTCCGCCGAGAGACTGCCGCCGCCGCTGATGAAGAAGTCGATTCGACCGCCGAGCGCCTCCCGTACCTGCTCGAAGACGAGTCTGTCGGCGATGCGGTGTTTCGCCGTCAGCAGCGTCCCCGGATTCTCGGTCGTGTGATACTCGCGGCCGACGCCGGTCGCCCACTCGAAGATGCGCTCTTTGACGGACGACTCCGAGGCTTGCGTCCGAATCGTGTCGTACAGTTTCTCGTAGACGCGGGGGACGCTCGTCCCCACGGTCGGGCGAACGAGTTGGAAGTCCTCGCGGAGCGTGTCGGGACTCTCCGCATACGCCACCGTGGCACCCGCCGCGAACATCAGGAAGTGCCCGGCGAGGCGCTCGAACACGTGCGCCAGCGGCAGGAACGACAGCGTCGTTGACTGGTGGTCGATGACCGGCAGGTCACCTTTGTCGCGGCGGGGACCGAAGCGTCGGTAACACTGGTTGACGTTCGAGCGGAAGTTCCGGTGGGTGAGTTGGACGCCCTTCGGTTGGCCGGTCGTTCCGGAGGTGTAGATGAGACTCGCCAGGTCGTCGGGGTCGCGGGCGTCGAGCCACGACCGATACTCGGATTCGTCGAAGCGGTTCGCACCCCGGTCGTGGAGGTCGCCGAGCGTGAGGATATCGTCGCGGTCGCGGAGCGCTCCGCCCATCCCGCTGCCGTCGGCGAGGTCGTCGACGACGACGATGAACTCCAGGTCGAGGTCGTCTTCGACGGCGAGCACCTTCCGGAGCAACTCGGCGTTCTCGACGACGACGCCAGAGGCGTCGGGGTCGTCGAGCAGATACCTCACTTGCTGCTCCGAGGACGAGGTGTAGACGGTGGTGACGACGCCGCCGGCGGCGAGAACCGCGAAGTCGGTCTGCGCCCACTCCATCCGGGTGTGACAGAGGATGCCGACCCGGTCGCCCGTTTCGAGGCCAAGGTCGCGGAACCCGGCAGCGAGATTGCGGACGACGTCGCGCATCTCGGCGTAGCTGACCTCGCCGTACTCGTCGGCCGACGCCGCCGGCACCACGTCCGGCGCGAGCGACCGGTCGTAGATGCCGCCCTTGTACCGCTGTGCGATGCGGTTGGCGTTGCGTTCGGCGCTCTCTTCGAACATCACGGGGAGCGTCGTTCGACCGATGACCTCGCTGTCGTACGCCGCTTCCGCGTCGCGCCATTCCATACCACGCAGATACGGTCTTCCACATTTAAAAGAATGTACGGTTCCGAACACGACAACGGGGCGTGCGTTGCACGCGATCGAACGGAATCTAACGCGGAGAATCAGCCGTGAGCGCTGTCGGTGCTACTCGCGCTGACCGTCGCGGTAGTCGAGATACCCCAGCACGCCGCGGACATTCAGTCGCTCCTCGGCTGTCGCTTTGCGTTCGCCCCAGGTGTCGGCCATGTCGGTGTGTTCGACGAAGTGGTCGATGACCGCCTCGTCGTCGTCGAGCACCCCGCGTCGACGGCGGACCGCTTCGACCCACTCGACGAGGATGCGCTTGTACTCGCTCATCAGTTCCTCGCTGAACTCGCAGGGGCCGAAGTGGCCGAAACACAGCACCTCGGGGTCGCGTTCGACGATGACGTTGACGTCTTCGAGGCACCGTTCGAGGTCGAACTGCGACGGCGGCGACGTCTGGCGGATCTTGTTCTCGCTCGGTATCCAGATCCCGGCGGCGTCGCCGGTGTAGAGTGCGTCCGACGCGCGGTCGTGGAACATCACCTGATGGGGGGCGTGTCCCGGCGCGTGAATCACGTCGAGCGTTCGGTCACCGAGGTCAATCTCGTCGCCACCCACCAGCCCGTCGATGCGGTCTTCGGGGACGGGTTCCGGTTCGGCGTAGAACTCCCACTGGTCCTCGACGGCGGCTTTCGTCCCCTCGACGAGTCGCGAGGGGTCGACGAGGTGGCGGACGCCGATGTCGTGACAGAGCACCGTCGCGTTCGGACACGCCTCGGCGAGAAAGCCCGCACCGCCGGCGTGGTCGAGGTGGACGTGCGTCGGGAGGATGTACGCCACCGCCTCGGGGTCGATTCCCACCTCGTCCATCGCGTCGAGGATGTACTCGTAGTGGGTGCCGATGCCGGTGTCGATCACCGCGGGTCGGTCGGCGTCGACGAGGTAGACCGACCCGTACGCCTCGGTGTCGTACATGCCGGTGTCGACGTAGTACGTGTCCTCGATACCGGGAACTGGAGCGACGTCGCCGATTGCCATGTACCGTTGGCGTCCGCGGCGGAGAAAAGCGTTCGGACGGTGATAGGCGACGGGCGCGTAGTGATGGCCGGCGGGCGCGACGATGAGACGACGACGCGAGACCGACGATGAGACGACGGCACACGGATGCGACACGGTTTTGCCGGGGCCGACTGAATCTCGCACAAATGCTCAGCAGACAGTACCTCCGGGAACACGCCGAGGAGGTCCGGACCGCCCTCGACCAGCGAGGGATGGACGACGTGGACCTCGATCGAATCCTCGCCGTCGACGAGGAGTGGCGCTCGCTCAAGAGCGAGGGTGACGACCTGCGGCACGAGCGCAATCAGGTGTCGAGCAAGATCGGGCAACTGAAAGCCGAGGGCAAAGACGACGAGGCCGACGAGGCCATCGCCCGCTCGCAGGAGCTGAAGGAGGAACTCCAGACGGTCGAAGCGCGCGCCGACGAACTCGAAGCCGAACTGCAGGAGGCGCTGCTCGAACTGCCGAACGTCCCCCACGAGGACGTCCCCGTCGGCGACGACGAGAGCGACAACGTCGAGGAGCGCCGCTGGGGCTTCGACGACCTGCGCGAGTTACCCGATGAGGTGACGCCGCACTACGAACTCGGCGAGGAACTCGACATCATCGACGAGCAGCGCGCCGCGAAGACGACGGGGGCGGGCTTTTACTTTCTTAAAGGCGAGGGTGCGATGCTCGAGCACGCGCTCGTCCAGTTCTTCCTCGACGTCCACCGCGAACAGGGGTACGTCGACTTGTTCCCACCGATTCCGGTCAAGAGCACGTCGATGGTCGGCACCGGCCAGTTGCCGAAGTTCGCCGAGGACGCCTACCGCATCGGCGGCAGCGAGACCGAAGACTACGACGATGACGACCTGTGGCTCTGTCCCACCGCGGAAGTGCCGGTGACGAACATGTACGCCGACGAGATTCTGCTGAAGGACGACCTGCCCCTCAAGCACCAGGCGTACACGCCGAACTTCCGGCGCGAGGCGGGCGAGCACGGGACCGAAACCCGAGGTATCGTCCGCGTCCACCAGTTCAATAAGGTCGAACTCGTCAACTTCGTCGAACCCGAGGAGAGTTACGACCGCCTCGACGCGCTGGTTGAGGAGGCCGAGGAAGTGCTGAAACGGCTCGGCCTCCCGTACCGCGTGCTGACGCTCTGCACCGGCGACCTCACGTTCGCGTCGGCGAAGACGTACGACATCGAGGTGTGGGCACCAGGCACCGAGAGCGACGACGGCCCCGAGCGCGGTGGCCGGTGGCTCGAAGTGTCGTCGGCGTCGAACTTCGAGGAGTTCCAGGCGCGCCGCGCCGGACTTCGATACCGCCCCGAGCGCCACGAGTCGGCGGAGTACCTCCACACGCTCAACGCGTCGGGGACGGCCGTCGGGCGCGTGATGGTCGCGCTGCTGGAGTACTACCAGAACGACGACGGAACCGTCACGGTTCCTGAAGCCCTTCGCCCGTACATGGGTGGCCGAGAGGTCATCGAAGGCCACGAACCGGTCGGCGAGAGCGCCGTCGGTGCCGGCAAGAAGGACTGAGAGCCGCTTAGCTCTCTCTCGCGAACGTCCGGAGTTCGGCGACGACGCCGTCTTCGAACCGATGCACGTCGACGAAGTCGAACAGTCGCTCGCCGTCGGCGTCGAGGAGGCGACCGCGGACGACGAGCTCCGAACCGTCGCCGTTCTCGTACACCTCGTCGAGTTCGTGGCACGTCCGCTTGTTCGGCCGGTCGTCGCGCATGAAGGAGACGAACGCCTCGCGGCCGTCGAGCGTGCGGTCGGGGCGGTCGTGAACGAACGTCGGCGCGAGGAGATCCGAGAGCGCCGAGTAGTCGTGCTCGTCGAGCGCCGAGTAGTACGTGCGGACGACGGCGACGTGGTCCATGTACCGTCACTCCGTGGTGGTTCCGTATGATGGTTTTGGCGAACAGGCGAGCGTCCTCGTTACCTGTGTCGCGCGCCGGTTGCTCGCGCTCCCGCCTCGACCGGCGCGCGTCGAGTCGTCAGATCACGGAGCGAGGTGGTTCCGTCATCGTTCATAAACGCTCGCAGTTGGTTGTCGTGGAGTCGACTCGCCGGTCGACGGTCGGCCGACGAACGAGGTGCTTTTCTTCAGGGGTCGTCCATCTCCGGTGTGGAGCTTCACGTCCGGTACGAGGGCGACGACGACCCGACCAAGTGTACGGCGAGGAAACTCGCCCGATTCGACCTCGCGGAGTTACATCGCACCGACCGGGCCGCACCCCGCGGCGTCATCCTCAACCCGCACGCAGACCAGGCGCTGTCGCCCGCCGACGAACAGCGGGCGGCCGACCGTGGACTCGTCGCGCTCGACTGCTCGTGGGAGTCTGCCGAGCGCGCGATGTTCACTCTCGGCGGCATCCACCGCGCGTTACCGTTTCTCGTCGCCGGAAATCCGGTGAACTTCGGCCGTCCGATGGAACTCACGACCGTCGAGGCGATGGCGGCGGCGCTCTGTATCTTCGGTTACGACGACTACGCCGAGGAGATTCTCTCGAAGTTCACGTGGGGGCACACGTTTCTGGAACTCAACGAGGAACCGTTGCGACGCTACGCGGCGTGTTCGGATTCGACCGAAGTCGTCGAAGTGCAGGGCGAGTATCTCGATAGGGAGTGAGCGGCCGTCGGACGGGAGTATCGGAAGAAATCGAAAATACCGAAAAGTCGTCTCTACGGGTCGTCAGCGACCGGCCGGCTGCGTCCGGTCGGCGGGCGACGAACGCTTCAGCATCGCGCCGACTGCGCCGCCGACCGCGCCGGGGATGGCGTAGAGGCCGAGGAACAGGAGGGCGACGAGCGCGAACGAGAGGCCGACGAAGCCGAGGAGCACGGTCCCCAGTACCGCCAGCACCGCGTACACGAGTATCGCGCCGATGGTGGTCGCGACGATACCGTTGACGGCTCCGTTACCCATTCCGTGACCCGCGACGTACCCGGCGGCGAGTCCGCCGAGGACGCCCGTCACGCCCCAGCCGATGACGGGGAGCGTGAGGTCGGTCAGCGGAATCGCGTTGCCGCTGAGCAGTCCGAGTACGAGCGTGACGACGAACCCGATGGCGATTGCGCGCCAGTTCAACTCTGCCATAGCAGAAGAGAGAACGCGACGTAGAATCTTGAACTCGTCTGACGGTTCGACGGACACTCCGAAAAACGGAGATACGGGCCGCAGTTCAGCCCTTCGCCCACGCGCCGACCGCACCGGCGAGCGCGCTGTCGATGGCGAAGAGGAGGGTGATAACCGCGCCGACGACGAGGATGCCGCCGCCGGCGACGAGACCTCCGAGGGGACCACCGGCGAAGCCGAGCAGTCCGCCGAGCAGCGCGACGAAGACGGTGAGGACGATGCCAGAAATCGAGCCCGCGACGAGGCCGTGCCACGCGCCGCGGCCGAGACTCCCGCCCGCGAGGTAGCCCGCGGCGAACCCGCCGATGAGGCCCGCGCCAATCTGTCCGACTATCGGTACCGAGAGGCCGACGGCGCCGACGACGAGGAGGACGACGAAGCCGACACCGACCGCGCGCCAGTCAGTCATAGGAGAGCGTAGCGCGTCCGAGGGGAAAAGCGTCGTGCCGATTCGTCGGGTTCGGTTGCGCGGCGTTCGGAGACGGTGAGTCGAACGCTCCCGTGAAACGTCGGCACACGGGCAACACGAACGAACGCCCTTTAGTACGCTCGTCGTCAAGAGCGAAGCATGATTTTCGAGAATCTTCCGACGACACCCCGGTCGGAGGAACTCATCGACAAGGCGTTCTCGCGGGCGGCGCGGGCCGGACGGGCCAAGACAGGTTTGGAGGCCCAGGAGTCGATGCTCCAGACGGCGGCGAACATCCTCTCGGACAACGTCCAGAACGTCGTGACGGCGTGGCCGGACTTCGAGACGGTCGACCCCTTCTACTACGAACTTGCCGACGCCGTGCTCCGTCGACAGGGTACGTTCGCCTCGAAGAACGACGAACTCGAAGGCGACGGCGGCGTCGACACGCTGCGCCAGAGCCTCGCCAACCTCACGTGGGCCGGCCGCCAGATCAAGGAACTGCACCGCGAGTATATCTCGAAACTCCGCCGCAGTAACACCGACACGGCGCGAAAACACCGAAAGCAGGCGTTCGCGCGGATGGCCGACATAATCGAGCAGGTCGAAGACGACCTGCTGCGCGTCAGCGAGGCGCGCGACGCGCTGAAGAATCTCCCGGACGTGCGCCCCGACGAACCGGCCATCGTCGTCGCGGGCTACCCGAACGTCGGCAAGTCGTCGTTCGTCAACACCGTGACGCGCGCGAGCAACGAGATCGCTTCCTACCCTTTCACGACGAAGGGCGTGCAGTTGGGTCACTTCGAGCGCAACCGCATCCGCTACCAGATCATCGACACGCCCGGTCTCCTGGACCGTCCCGAAGCCGAGCGAAACGACATCGAGCGGCAGGCGGTTAGTGCGCTCGAACATCTCGCCGACGCCGTGCTGTTCGTCGTCGACGCCAGCGGCGACTGCGGCTACCCGCTCGACGCACAACTCGAACTGAGAGACGAACTGCAACGGCGCTTCGACGTCCCCGTGCTCACCGTCTGCAACAAGAGCGACCGCTCGACGGACGTCGACGCCGACGCTTACATGAGCGTCACCGAGAGCGAGGGCGTCGACGACGTGCTCGACATGGCCGTCGACGCCGTCGGCTTCGAACCGGACATCCCGCCGTCGCGGCGCGAGTAGCGGGAGATCGGTGACTCCGTCGGAAATCTCGACAGTCGAGAGGGTTAGATACGGAGGCTGGGTTCGACGGACGTTCGGCGGTTCTCTGTCCGTCGTCGAAAAAGCGGTAGTGGGTGAGTAGTGTTCGGGCGACTACCTTCTGCCGGCGGCTATCCCGGCAGCGGCGTGCCGGGTCCCGTCGGCTTCTCGTTCTCCTCCGAGTCGCCGCGATTGAGGATTGCATCTCGTACCCGGTCAAACGCCGATTTGTCCGTGCGGATGATGGGCGAGTGCATACTGCACCCTGTGTTAGTGCGTGTCACACTTAGGTCTGGCGGGAGCAGTAACTCCCACTCTCCGAGAGCGGGGGAGCGCTCGGCGCGAGAGACGCGCCCTCTCTTCAGCGAGACCGTTGAAACCGCCCGCCGACTACGGAACCCGTCACCGAGTACCGGTTTCCAGCGAGGCCGGATCAGTCGATCTCTCGCCGGAGAACCACGGCCTCGTACGGCTCTTCGAGCGCCTCCTCGTCGGCGTCGTCGGCGTCGTCGACCGCTCCTGTCCGGAGCAGTCGCTCGGCCTGTCGTCGATGGACCCGGCGAGCGGCGTCGACGGTCGCCGCGTCGGCATCGAGCGCGTCGACGAGAGAGACGCGCGAGACGGCCGACCCGGTGACCGCCTCGTCGACGAGGAACGCCCGCCCATCGTCGGTCTCTTCGGCGCGGAGTTCGACGAGTCGGTTCCGGTCCGCCACCGTCCCGATGGGGTTCTCTGACATCACGGATGGGTCGGCCGCCTGCCAGTTAAAACGTGGCTCGCGACCCCCCAGGGCGGCTGGCAGTAGCACCGCTCCGAGAGGGCAGAGTCGGCCTTCGCTCGGAGTTTGCCGCGGTAGTACAGCCAGAACGGGACCAAAAGTGTCACCGGAAAGAAGACAATAGCTGCGATTGCGGCCGGCGGGAGCAGCACGAAGAGAGCGAACGTCCGCCACGAAACGAGCGTGTCGCGGGGCAGACGATCGGATGTCGCCGTCGGAACAAGAGGGTTGTGAACGTCGAGAGACGCTCGCGGCGGTGCGAGCGAAAGGTGGGGAGGTGAGCGTCAGCGGAACCGAATCAGTGCGTCGGACGGGGGAGGGGGAAGGGCGTCAGCGTGGGAACCGCGGGCGAATGGTGGAGGGAGGTAGCGTCAGCGGGGACGACCGAACCGTTCTGCGTTCAATCGACCGAGTGCGTCGCCTGCACCGTCACGGCCGTCAGTTGGCCGTGTATGTCGCTTGCACCGTCACGGCCGCTCAGTTGGCCGTGTACGTCGCCTGCACCGTCACCGTGACGGAGACCGGTCCGGGTCGAACGCTCGTCTCGGCCGCTCCGGCGTCGCTGGCCGTCTCGTACCGAGGCGAGTAGGGGTCGGTCGCGCCCGTAGTCGACAGGGTTCGCACCTCGCCGAGTTCGAGACCGGCGGCCGAAGCGAGACTCGACGCCTCGCCCTCGGCGTCGGCGACGGCGGACTCGACGGCCTCCTCGCGGAGTTCGGCGCGCTTCTCGTCGCTCAGGGTGAACTGGACGCCGTCGACGCGGGAGGCCCCGTTGTCGACGGCGACGTCGATGAGTTCGCCGGCGCGGTCGGGCGTGGTCTCCACGCGGAACGCGTGGCGGGCGGTGTAGCCGTCGACTCGGCGCTCCTCGCCGCTGTGGTCGTAGTCGGGCTGGACGGCGTAGTACTCGGTCGTGATGGCGTCCTCGTCGACACCGGCGTCGATGAGCGCCGAGACGAGCGTGTCGGAGCGGTTGGCGGCGGCGTCGCGCGCCTCGTCAGCGCTGTCTGCGCTCACTTCGACGGTGGTCGTGAGAACCGCGAGATCCGGGTCGGCGGTGGCTTCGCCCGTACCGGAGACCGAAATCGTTCTGTCAGCGGCGGCGGCATCGCCGGTGTCGTCGGCGGCCGCCGTCCCGCCATCGGCCTGGAGCGGACCGAGGCATCCGGCGAGCAACAGCAGTACGGCGAGTGCGAGCGGAATCAGTCGTGAACGCATGAGAGACTGATGGACTGCTCAGGGTATCAATCCGCGCTAAGCACAAAGAGTGGTTTGAGTTATCGTCGAGAGAGCGGCGGCGAGGGGAGCAGCCACGAAGAATCGTCGGCGAGGAAACGGAGACTGAGAACCGACCCGGAGCCAGCGACGAGTCGAATCCGTCACCGACGCGGCGTCGGTCGGCGGACCGACCCGGGCACGGACGACCCGCGGCTCACACCGACCGGTTCGTACACCACGACCCGCACGTCCGTCCCGGTCCGGTCGAGGATGCGGTCACGTAACGCGTCGGCGTACGCCGACGGCGCGTCGTCGGCGTGAAGGACGACGGTCGTCGGCTCCCGGAAGACCCCCTCGGACTCGTACTGGACGGTGAGCGAGACGGGACGCACGTCGCTCTCGGCGACGACGTCGCGGACGTCGCGCTCGAAGGCGGCGTTCTCGCGCTGGTCGAGCGTCGTCAGCGCGACGACCGACGAGACGACGAGCAGCCCCACCACGAGCACCGCGACACCCCGCGTGAGATACTGCCGGGCGCGCTTGCGTTCGACCCAGCCGTCGGGGCGGTACTCCGACAGCCACAGCGCGAGGATACACGTGAGATTTATCGAGAGCACGTTCACGAGCACGAGAACCGCCGCGCCGAGCGCCGTCTCCGGGGACCCGTAGGCGAGGCCGAGGCCGACGACGCCGCTGGGCGGAACGACCGCGGCGGCGACGGCGACGCCCACGAGACCGGTGTTGACGCCGGCGGTGACTGACAGTCCGGCGGCGACGCCCGCCGCCAGCGCGATGAACAGCGTCAGCGAGTTCGGGTCGGAGAACTCGTCGACCTGTCCGAGCGTCGCGAGCTGTACCTCGGGGAGCACGAGCAAGCGAAGCGACGCCGCGAACACCGCCGCGCCGCCGATGACGAGGACGAGGCCGCCGAGCTGACGGGCGAGGCCGCGCCGGACGAGTTCGTCGTCGCCGACGATGCTGCCGACGCTGACCGCGACCGCGGGGCCGAGAAGCGGCGCGATGACCATGCTCCCGGTGATAACCGTCGGACTGTCGAGGAGCAGCCCAGCGGTGGCGAGGACGGCGCTCACGAGCGCGAGGACGGCGTAGACGGGTGTCCGGTGGAGCGCGTCTCGCATCTGCGCTCGAAGTTCGTCGACCGACACCCGGTGTGCGGGGTTCTCGTCGTCGTCGGTCTCGGGCGTTCGGTCGGAGACGATGGTCTCGACGTCGGTGACGGCGACGTAGCCGTCCTCTTCGACGCCGGCGTCGCGCAGCAGGTCGACGACGGACTCGACTCCCTCGGGTTCGACCGGCACGAACAACACGCCCGCGAACTCCCGACCCGACGCCTCGCTCAGCGCGAAGTCGATCTCCTGCTCGCGGAGCGCGTCGGTGGCGGCTTGCCGCGAGCCGACCGGTAGCATTGCCTGAATGAACCGCATCGGTCGCAGTACTCGCTTCGGGGTGGTAAAGCCCGCCGACGACCCGGCGGGAAGCAGTCGACCCCAAGGGACGACGAGACGGCACGTATCGGCAGTCGGGGGTCTCAGTTCGTCGGGGGGGTCTCAGCCTGTCAAGTCAGTTCTCAGTCGCTGGTGGAGACGTCCGCCGCGACGTAGCGGACTTCGACGGTGACGTTGCGGAGATCGATCGTCCCGAACGGTGCCTGTGCGTTGGCCCGAATGCGGTCGAGGAGCGTCTCCGCCAGCGGCGGCGGCTCGGTGTCGACGGGATGGCCGACGGTGACGACGACGCGAGCGGGCTCTTCGAAGGGGAGCGAGTCGTCGTACGCGACGCGCAGATCGAGGAGCGTCAGTCGGTCGTACTCGGCGAGCGTCGAGACGACGGCCTCCTCTGCGGACTCCTCGAAGGAACTCGTCCGGTAGTCCGCGTAGGTGACGGCACCAAGAAACGCCGAGAGCAGGAGGATGGACACACCGAGCACCGCGATTCGCTTCAGCGTCTCGTGTCTGGCGATGTCCTGCTCGAAGAACTGAATGGGGCGGTAGCCGGAGTACCACAGCACGCCGAGGGCGGTGAAGTTTATCGAGAGGTAGTTGACGAGCACGAGCACGAACGAACCCAGCACCGCGACGGGGCGACCCCACGCGAGCCCGATGCCGACGACGGCGACCGGCGGGACGAGCGCGGCGGCGATCATGACGCCGACGATGGCCGCCGAGACGCCCGAGGAGATGGCCAACGCGCCGGCGACGCCCGCGCCGAGGGCGACGACTAACGACATCACGTCGGGGGCGAGACGTAAGTTGATCTGGTGGACATGAAACACCTGTTGGGGGCCGAACGGGACGACGCCCGTCGTCCGCAGGAACAACGCGAACAGCGCGGCGGCGACGATGGCGAGCAGCCCGCCGCCGACCTGGAGTTTGAGGCCGCGCACGAAGAGGTCGCGGTCGTCGACGACCGTCCCGACGCTCGTCGCCATCGCCGGCCCGATGAGCGGCGCGATGACCATCGACCCGACGATGATCGCGGCGTCGTTGAGCAGGAGTCCGGCCGTCGCGACGACGGCGCTCACCGCGGTCAGAACGACGAACGTCGTCGTCTCCGGCAGGAGGTCGGACGCCCGCGCGACGAGTTCCTCGCGGGCGATCCGGCTGTCGTCACCCTCCTCCTCGGCGTACTTCTCGCGGAGTTCCTCGAACTGTCTGGAGACGACGGTCTCTGCGTCGAGGACGACCGTGTACGCGTCGCGCTCGATACCCGCGTCGCGGAGCTTCTCCAACACTGGTTCGACCGCGTTCGTCGGCAGCGGAATCGAGACGATAGCGATGTACTCCCGACCGCTCGTCTCCTCGGAGAGCGCGTAGTCGAGTCCCTCGTCGTCGAGGAGGCCGAGAGCCGCCTCGCGTTTCCCCGTCGGAACCATCACTTGAACGAGTCGCACACGCCGTACACAGGGCGGGAAGGGAAATATCCTGAGGCGTGAACCCTCGACGAGACGTTCAGGAGACGAGATGAGCGTTCAGTTCGGCCGCAGACGCTGCAGTACTGGGGTTTCCGCGAGTTTCTCCGCGTCGAGCGCGTCCCAGTCGACGCCGTCGGGCCGGTCGTACCGCGTCTCGGTCCGAACCGTCCGTTCGGGCGTCACCAAAAGGTCCAGCGGCACGTCGTGGGCGTCGGGCGTCACCTCGGCGGCGTCGACGACCTGGAGTTCGTGGACCGTCGTCGCCACCGTCGTTCCGTCGTCGACGGCACCGAGTTCCCGAAGCACCGCGAACTCGAGGTCGCTGTACCCTTCCCCTTTCCCGACGCGCGCGCCGCCCTCGGTGACGGCGACGCTCCCGGCGACGATGAAGTCGACGTGCGGCATCTCGTCGGGGTCGACGGGGACGCCGTGCTTCGCCGACCCGGAGATGGTCGTCGCGGCGTCGATATCCTCGATTTCCGCCGGATCGAGTTTCAGAAACGGCATCTCGTCTCGGAGTCGCGGGACAGCCATGTAGACGGTTTTGCCGTCGCGGAGCGCACGTCGTCGGACGGTCAGTTGCGGGGCATCGGGGTTGGCTTTCACCGTCTCCGCCACCCGCCATTCCTCGGTGTCGGCGAGTTTCTCGGCGGCGTCGCTCGCCCCGGCGAAGTTCGTGATTCGCCCCTCCGGCGGGTACGGAAATCGGTTGACACCCTCTGAGTCGAGGGTGGCCCAGATACGCTCGCGGAGCTCCTGTTTCTCCATCGTTCGGCAGTTGGCGCGGCGGCGTCAAAACGTTCCGTCTTCTCTCGAAACGTTCCGGCGTCTCTCGGTCCGTCGTCCGCGCGCCCGGCGCGCCGGACTCGCCGAGAGACGCGTCCCGCGCCGTTTATCCGCCCGTGCGAAGTAGCGGGCGTATGTTCGAGAACCGACCGAACCGCGACGCCGAGGTGGTGTTCGTCGGGCGGTCGAACGTCGGGAAGTCGACGCTGATGCGCGAGTTGACCGGCCACAACGGGTTCAGCACGGGGAAGAAACCGGGCGTCACCCGCAAGCCGAACCACTTCGACTGGGCCGCCGAGAGCTTCATGTTCACCGACCTTCCCGGATTCGGTTTCATGTCCGGCGTCGAGGAGGGCCGTCGCGAGCAGATCAAGACGGACATCGTCCGCTACATCGAGGAGAACGCCGACTCGATTCTCTCGGCCGTCCTCGTCGTCGACGGCAAGAGCGTCGTCGACATCATCGACCGCCACACGAACGACGACGAGATTCCGCACGACGTGGAGATGTTCTACTTCCTCGACGAACTCGACGTTCCCGCAATCGTCGCCGTCAACAAGATGGACAAAGTCGACGACAGAGACGAGCGACTGAACGACCTCTGCGACCGACTCGGCCTCTTCCCGCCGTGGGAGCAGTGGGAGGGTGAAGTCGTCGCGCCCATCAGCGCCAAGCGCGGGAGCATCGAACCGCTCAAGGAGGCGCTGCGGTTCCACTTCCACGAGGCCAAGCGCGACGACCTGCTGAAGTTCGTGAAGTGAACGCGGCGACTCGGCCTGTCTCTCGACATCGCCACGGGACTGCCGTTCCGGCACACTCCATACATACTGTCCGAACTGTTCTTATATTGCCAAAAATATGCATACACATTTTATCACCCTTCGTGCTGTCCTCACCTCGCCGGTGAGAACCATGGCCACGAAACAGACGGAGACACCGCTCTCCCACCACATCACGACCGAACAGTACGCGAAAATCGCCGACATCGCCGCTCGCGAAGAGCGGTCGGTCGAAGAACTCCTCGCCGATGTCGTCGATGGGTACATCGAGGAGTACGAGGCAAACGGCGACGTCGACACCACCGAGACGAAGGGGCGGCTGCACCCGCAGACTCGGGTGGGCCGTCACTCCAGTTACTTCTGACGCCGCGGCGTTCCGACCGCGAAGGACCGCTTACGCGACTCGGTTGACCATCTCTTCGCCGTCACGAACGCGCTCGACGTTCTCGCGGATCAGTCCGGCGATGTCGCGGTGGTACTCGTTCGTCATCGCGCCGACGTGCGGCGTCAGCACGACCTGCTCGAACCCCCAGAGCGGCGAGTCTTCGGGTAGCGGTTCCTCCGCGAACACGTCGAGACCCGCGCCCGCGATCTCGCCCTCGCGAAGCGCCGCGACCAGCGCCTCCTCGTCGACGACGGGGCCGCGCGCGACGTTGACGAGATAGGCGTCCTCGCGCATCGCCTCGAACTCCGCCGCGCCGACGAGTCCCTCCGTCTCGGGCGTCAACGGCGTCGCCACCGCGACGAACCGCGCGTCGGCGACGGCTTCCGAGAGCCTGTCGGGTGTGTACACGTCGTCGACGCCGTCGGCGGGGTCGCCCGAACGCCGGACGCCGACGACCTCCATCCCCAGTCCGTTCGCGCGTTCGACGATACCCGTCCCGAGCGTTCCGAGACCGACGACGCAGATACGCTCGCCATCGAGGGTGAACGGGCGCTCGTACGGCAGGCGCGTCCACTCCCGCTCGTTCTGCGCGTCGCGGTAGACGTGGAGGCCGCGGGCGAACGCGAGCATCATTCCGGCGACGGTTTCGCCGATGGTCGTTCCGTGGATGCCCGTGCTGTTGGTCAGCGCGACGCTCTCCGCATCGTAGGCGTCGACGTCGAACTCGTCGTAGCCCGCGCGGACGCAGTGGACCCAGTCGGCGTCCAAGAAACCGGTTCCAGGGCCGAACGCGACGACGGCGTCGCCGGAGTCGAACTCGGTGCCGTCTTCGACTCGTTCGACCGGCACGTCGAGGTCCGACAGCGCCTCGGCGAGCAGCGACGCCGGGAAGGCTTTCTCGACCGACTCGTGTAGGGCGATTCGAGAGAGATGCATACGGGGGACGTCGCAGAGGGCGCTCCTGAACGTTTCGAGGTCGGCCGCGTTCGCCGCAAGTCGACGTGTGGCCGCGGCTCTCGCGACTGAAGGTGGGCGACTCGGAGTGAGGGTGTCGTCACAAGGGGCTCGGTGGGGGTAACCCTCGTCACTGTCGCCCGTCGGGGCTACGCCGGGCGGGGTTTTGACCGTCACGGTCCGTCTCCGTCGTATCGGCACCCGCGCCGCGTTCACGACTCGCGTCGCCGCGTCGGTGACTTCTCCCCGCGCATCGGCGTCGACCGCCCCCGCCGCCGGGCGCCGTCGCTCACGTCTCGGCGGCCTCGATGTCGCGGCAGCAGTCGACCAACTGCCCGAGCATGGGCGGAAGCGTCCGACAGCGGATCATCTCGCTACGCCGATCGTACTCGATTGCGCCGATGTCGGCGAGTTTCGGGAGTTGGACGTGTACGAGGTCTATCTGGACCTGCTGGAGGACGTCGGGGCTGATGTCGTCTATCGACGCCCCCTCGGACACCGACGCCACTTTCGGGGCCAGCGTCCCGACATCGGTCAACTCCACCGTTTCGAGGTGATACAGCAGATCCCGCCTGCGGCGGTCGGCGAGCAACGAGAGCAGCGCATCGAGTCGGCGACGTGTTCCCTCGTCCGCGGTCGGCGGAGCGGCCCAGTCGTCCGGCAGTTCGTCGTCGGTCATGTCAACACGTAGATGCTCGACGACAATAAAGTGGCCGACAGCGGTGGTTTCGACAACTGCGGCCACCGTTTTTGGGCGAAGTAATCGAAGGATACACAACCGCTTAGAGCGTTAGAAATCCTATGACTAGCGACTGCCCGGCAGAGCGTTGGCCGGTCGGGATCGACGGCCGGCGACTGACGGGAGGTATCTACGATTCGGCCGTCGACTGCGCGACCGTCGCGTTCGTCAGCGCCGCGGCCGAGGCGTTAGACACCGACACGTCCGCACTATCCCCGCTGAACGACCGAATCGATCCCGACTGCGTCGAGCGCCTCCTCGCCGACGTTCCGACGGACCCGCCGACGGGGATCCGGGTAGCGGTGGAGGTGTCGTATCGGGATATCTCCGTGTTGCTTCGCGACGACGGGCGCGTCGAGACGTATTCGAACCGGCGAGAATCGGACGAACCGAAACCCTCGCTCGTCGTCGAACACGACTGGACGGGCGCCACTCCCCTGTTCTGGTCGATCGGCGAGACGATCGCGGAAGCCGCCGACGAGCGTCCGACCGACGTCGCCGCGCGACTGGCCGAACGGATCGACGCGAATGCCGCCGACTGTCTTCTCCGCCCCCTGTTCGACCGCTCCGAGCGCGCCGGGGGGCGACTTCTCCTCTCGGTCGACGGCCACGAGGTCGTCGTCGCACCCGACGGTTCCATCACCGTCGGACCCTCGCTCGCAGCGCTCAAGCGAACGGGCGCGGCCGTGCTCGTAGTCGGGGCGGTTCCGGAGTCGGGGTTCGACCGCGCGTCCGCGACGCTGCTCGGCGGCCCCGACGGGAGTCGTTCCCCCGTGTTCGTCCTCCACGGCCGAAACCCCGAAACCGCCAGTCGGCGGCTCTCGATGGCCGGTATATCGCCGACCGCGGCGACGGTTCTCGACTACCGCGCGGAGGCGAGGGGAGCCTCGGTCGCGGCTACCGAGGCCGCCCGGCCCGCCGACCGACAGCCGACGATCGTTCCGGTCGAAGGCGGAAGTCGGGGCCTTCGCGCGGCCGTTCGACGGGCGGTTTCGGACACCGGACCCGTCCGGCCCGGTGAGTTCCGGGTTGGCGTCGACTCCCTCAGTTCGATGATCGAGGCGAACGGCCTCGAGACGACGCGCGACGAGATAGACACGCTGTGCCGGCTCGTCCGCGAACGGCGGGGGATCGGCAACTTCCTGCTCCCTGCGGACGCCGACAGCGAGGCGGTCGAGACGCTCGCACCGCTGTTCGACGCGATCGTGGAACTGCGGGCGGGCGACGTCGGCGTGGAGCAGCGGTGGCGACTGACCGCGACCGGTCACGAGACGTCGTGGTTCCCGCTCGGATGACGGTCGGGTTTCTAGCCAACGAGGAGGGGCCGGGAATCACCGTCGTCGACCGCATCGAAGGTCGTCGGTTTCCGCTGTCGACCCCCCGGGCCGTCGGCCTCGAGAGCGGCGCTGTCGACCGATTCAGGGAGCCGGTCGACGCCGCCGTCTCCTGTCGGATCGAGGAGCTGCAACTGCCGTACGTCGTCGGCGTCTACGTCCACGACGTGAACGGAGAGATGGTCGCCGAATGCCTCGACTTCACCCGTCGAGAGCTCCCCGCCGGCGAGTACGAACTCGAGATCGCCGCGCCGATCAAAATTTTCCTTCGGGTTTCGGGAGCGGTGACGGTGACCTCCTCGAGCACCGAGATGCGGATCGCGTTCGAGGGCGACGCGCCGATAGTGGTCGGCGCCCGCTCCTACCACGAGCGTCCGGCGGCGACCGTCACCACGACGGCCGTCCCCGAGGATCTGATGGCGGCCGTCTCGACGTTCGGGTCGGCGCTCAAAACGACGAGCCCGGAGCGGTCGTTCCCCTCGCTCCGCGGACACCCGCCCGCGATCGAACTGGGCGACGCGCTCGACGTCCCGGACGCGGTGACACCGCCCGAAACCGGCCTGCGAATCGAGGTCCCCCGCAACCGGGCGGCCGTCTACGCCGTCGCGACGTTGGCCCACTATCTCGGCGCTCGCGTGACGCCGGGTTCGGAGGCTCGCCTCCTCGCCGACGACGAGGTCGTCCGGACCCTGGACGGGCCGGAGGGGCTCGAAGGCGCCGTGACCGACGTGCTTCGACAGGTGTTCCTGCTCGACTGCGTCGTCCGGACGGAGGGACGCTACAAGTTCGAGCTCCACGAGCGACGGCTACTCGACAAGCGGGCGGATATCCCCCACCGCGAGCTCTACGACACCCCGATATCCGAGCGCGTCAGGAGATATCTCGACGTTCCCGCCAAGACGGTTCTGGAGCTGGTGCCGACGTGGTATCTCTCGACCCATCTCGCCCCGTCGCCGGAGTCGGCTGAACTGCTTTCGTACGCGGCGAACGCGCTCTCGATCATCGGCATCGAACGACCGGGAGCCGCCACCGCCCGGCCGAGTCCGCCGCCGGGGTACGAGGAGTTGGTCGGGAGCACCGACTCCGCGGCGACGTCAGGCGGGTCGCCCGAAGCGCCGCGGTACGTCCGGGTTTCGGAAACCGACGCGCTCGAGCGCGCGTGGGTCGGCGACGGGCGGGCGGTGAACGCCAACGACCTGCGTCTGACGGGCGTCCGCAACAGGTTGGCGCACGAGTCGACGGGCGGCCCGATCGACATCGCGATCGTCTGTAACGACCAACGGATGCTCGCCGAGGTCGAAGACGGCGAGCTGTACGGCGACCGCGAGGAGCTCCCGTTCGAGGTGGCCGTCTACCGGGACCTCTCGCGCGACGAGCTCCGGGAGCTGCTCGCGACGGACCTCAACTTCCTCCACTACATCGGACACGTGGAGCGGGCCGGGTTCGCCTGTCGGGACGGAGCGCTCGACGCGGCCGAACTGGACGCGGTGGGCGTCGACACGTTCCTGCTGAACGGCTGCCGGTCGTACGACCAGGGGACGACCCTGGTCGACAAGGGGAGCGTGGGCGGTATCGTGACGCACGGTGCCGTGAACGACCCGAGCGCGACCGCGGTCGGGCGACTCGTCGCGGGCGTTCTCAACGCGGGGTACTCGCTCCGTTCGGCGCTCGCCATCGCCGGGCGTCGCCGCCCGGTCGAGGGCCGCTACACCGTCGTCGGTGACGGAGCCGTACAGATCGCGCAGTCGGAGAACGGAACGCCGAACCTGCTCACGATACGTCGAGAACCCGAGGACGAGGAGTACGAGGTCCAGATAACGACGTATCCGGCGCTCGGGCCGGCGATCGGAGCCTGTTACACCCCGCACGCACCGAGCGTCAGCCGGTACTTCCTCGTGGGCGGCGACCTGCCGCCGCTGCGACTCTCGCTACCGGAGGTGGTCAACTTGCTCGCGCTCGAACGGGTGCCGGTGGTCGTCGACGGGACGTTCCGGTGGTCGACGGACGTCTCTCCGGACGAACTCCCGTAGCGGCCTACCCGACCGTCGTGCCGTTACCGGCAGCTACGGCACCGGCGGCCACGGCACCGGCTTGCGACAACAGCAGGCAGATCATGAACAGCGCGCCGCTCATTCGGGGGTGGTCGGCCAGGAATTCGGCGACTGGATTGTGCTCGGACATTGCGTGTGACTGTCTCGCATCGATTACTATCAGCTTTCTGGTTAAATGTAGGAAACTAGTAATACACGAATTGTGATGATTGGTTGAGAGGTCGGTGCGTTCGCGAAGCGTGCGACTCTGCGGAAGGGAACACGCGGAAGGGGACGCGGCTATCGGGCTATCGAAAGCGATTACCGGCCACCCGAAGGCGGCTATCGGGCCCAGTCGGACCACTCACGCCGCTTCGCCGCCGCTGTCGCGACGTCGTCGCCGGTGAGGACGCCCATCTCCGTGACGACGCCCGAGACGAGGTCGGCGGGCGTCCGGTCGAACAGCGGGTTCTCGACGTCGACAGGTTCGTCGCCGTCGTAGAGCTCCGACCCGGGCCGCGACTCCGCCACGAACTCGTCGCGGGGACTCACTTTGTCCGCGGCGGCGACGACGTACAGCGGGAACTCCTCGCGCTCGGCGACGAGCGCCAGCGTTCTCGTTCCGACTTTGTTGGCGACGCTCCCGTCGGGAAACACCGTGTCGGCACCGACAACGGCGGCGGCGACCTCGCGTTCGGCGACGACGTGCGCGAGCGCCGCGTCGGTCGTGAGCGTCACGTCCAGTCCGTCCGCGGCGAACGCCTCGGCGGCGGCGACGCCCTCGCCGCCGGGTCGCGACTCGGCGACGAGCAGCGGACGGTCGGCATCGGAGAGCGCGGCCGTCGCCGTCCCCGACCGCGAGAGCGTCGCTATCGACCCCTCGTTGAGCGTCGAGAGGAGTTCCGTCGCGCGCGACGCCGCCGCCTCGTCCGCGTCGAGCGCGTCTCGAATGACGGTCTCCGTCGCGTCGCGGACGCTCTCGGGCTTCGAATCCGCCTCGAACATCGCCCGGTTGACGCGGTTCTCGACGGCGGCCATCCCCGGGCGGGCGTCGCGGAGTTCGCGGGCGACGGCGGCGATGCGGTCCCACTTACGGCGCTCGTCGTCGCCGGGGTCGAAAGCGACCGTCGCCGCCTCGTCGCGCAGCACCTCCAGCGCCCGAACCGAGAGGTACGCTGCGCCGTGAGTCTCGTCGTCGCGGACGCCGTCGACGGTGGGTGCGATACGGCGGTACGTCTCCCACAGGTTCGGAACCGTCGGCCGGTCGAGCATCGCGGGTGGCTGCACCCACTCCCAGTCGGCGAGTTCCTCGTTGGGCGTCACCTCGCGCGAGTCGGTCTCGAACAGGAAGGGATGGACGGTCCACTCGCGGTCGTTCTCGTCGTCGACGACGTCGAGCGGGTCGCCCGCGCGGACGAGCGTCGCGTCGCCGGTGTCGACGCCGGTCTCTTCGCGGAGTTCCCGTCGGGCGTCGACGAGCGCGTCCTCGGGCGCGCCTTCGACGTATCCCGAGACACCGCCCCACAGCCCCGAGTACGTACCGACGGCGTCGCTGCGGCGGATCAGCAGGACTTCCGCCCCTTCGCGGAGAAACACGGTGACGACGTGGGTCATACGGTTCCTTTGGCTAACCGGCACAACGTCTTTTGGGGTCGGCGCCCGTTTCGTATCCATGCAGGTCGCGATACTCGGCGACACGCATATGCCCTCCCAGAAGGAGGAACTGCCGCAATGGGTCCAAGACTGTCTCGTCGAGGCCGACTACGCCCTCCACACGGGTGACTTCGACTCCCCGGAGTCGTACGACACCGTCCTCGCGCTGACCGACGGGATGGTGACCGCCGTCGCGGGCGAGACCGATCCGCCGGAACTCGACCTCCCCGAGGTCGACACCGCGGAGTTGGAGGACATCACGTTCGTCGTCACACACGGCGACGCGGTCGGGAGCACCAGCACCGACACCGAGGACTCCAAAGCGGCGGTGGCCGACGCGGTGCGAAAACACGGCGGCGACGACGCCGTCGGCGTCGTCGGCCACACGCACGAACCGATGGACGAAACGGTCGACGGGGTCCGCCTCCTGAACCCCGGCAGCGCGACGGGTGCAGACCCCGCGTCGCGTCCGACGATGTTCGTCGTCGAAGTCGAAGACGGCGAGTACGACGCGACGTACCTCCCCGACGAGGGGTGTGCGTTCGACTGACCGTTGGAAGCAACCGCTTCGAGAGGTGAGAGCGACCGCTTCGAGCCACCGTCGGGAGAGAGACGGTCGACTAGCCGACAGCGCGGCGTTTTTCACGCCGCTCTGTGAGGTGCCGCTATGGAACTGTTCGCCGTTGCCGACATCCCGGAAGTTCGCCCGGGAGACGACCTCGCGGCGCTGATTCGCGAGCGCGTCGACCTCGATGCCGACGACGTCGTCTGCGTCGCCAGCACCGTCGTCTCGAAGGCGGAGGGTCGCCTCGCCGACCTCTCCGAGTTCCCGGCGGGACCACGTGCGAAGGAGATCGCCGCGCGCCTCGAAGCGATTTCGGGCGACGAGAAAGACCCCAGATTCGCACAGGCCGTGTTAGAGGAGAGCACTGAAATCATCATGGATGCGCCGTTTCTCCTCACGGAATCACGGTTCGGCCACGTCGGCGTCAACGCGGGCATCGACCGCTCGAACGTCGCCGGTTCGGACCTTCTTCTCCTGCCGAAGCGTCCCTCCGAGAGCGCCGCGCGCATCCGCGAAGGGCTGCCTGCCGAGCGCGTCGTCGTCACCGACACCTGCGGTCGGCCGTTCCGCCACGGACAGCAGGGCGTCGCCATCGGCTGGGCCGGGATGCACGCCGCCCGCGACTGGCGCGGCGAACCGGACCGTGACGGGCGCGAACTCGGCGTGACGGTACAGAACGTCGTCGACGAACTCGCGTCGGCGGCGAACCTCGTCGCGGGCGAGGGCGACGGCGGCACGCCCGTCGTCGTCGTCCGCGGCTTCGAGTTCGGCGACCACGAGGGATCGGACGCGCACTTCCGCGACGTGGAGAGCGACTTCGTCCGACAGGCGCTCAGAGAGTGGGAGTTCGAGTCGAACTGAGGGGGTAGAACGGTCGGCCGTCGGCGCGTCTCAGTTCTCTTCGAGCGCGCGCTCGATGCGGTCGAAGCCGGTTTCGAGGCGGTCGAGGCCGTTGGCGAAACTGAGTCGAAGTTTGCCCGCGCCCGCGTCGCCGAAGCCGTCGCCGGGTGCGAGGACGACGCCGTACTCGGTGAGGAGTTCCTTCGCGACGTCGAGACTCGACCCCTCCATCTCGATATCGAGGAAGGCATAGAACGCCCCCTGCGGCCGCGGGCAACCGAGCCCGTCGATGCCGTCGACGCGGTCGACGACGTAGTCGCGGCGGTCGCGAAACGCCTCGTGCATCTCCTCGAAGGGTTCCTGCGGCCCGGTGAGCGCCGCGAGCGCGGCGTGCTGGGCGACGCTCGACGCGCAGGAGGTGGTGCTCTCGTGGATCTTGTTGACTTCGTCGATAATCTCGCTCGGACCGCAGAGCCAGCCGACGCGCCACCCGGTCATCGCGTACGTCTTCGAACAGGAGTTCACGGTTAGCACGTGAGTAGGGTGCCCAGTAAGCGCCGCGATGCCCGTCAGGTCGCGGTCGTACGAGAGGCCGGCGTACACTTCGTCGGCGATGACGTAGGCGTCGTACTCGGCAGCCGCGGCGACGACCTCGCGAACGGCGTCCGCGTCGTAGATTCGACCGGTCGGGTTCGATGGTGAGCAGAGCACTATCGCGGCGGTGTTCTCGTTCAGCGCGTCGCGGACGCGGTCGACGTCGAGCGGGTAGCCCTCGTCGGCGGGCATCGGCACCTCGACGGGGACGCCGTCGGCGAGTCGGGCCTGCGCCCAGTAGTTCGGCCAGCCGGGCGAGGGGATGAGCAGTTCCTCGCCGGGGCCGACGGTGGAGAGCACGGCGAGCAACAGCGCCTCCATCCCGCCGTTGGTGACGACGACCTCGTCGGCGGCGACCTCCACGTCGAATCGGTCGGCCATCGTCTCGGTGATGGCCTCGCGAACCACCGGAAGTCCGGCGTTGGAGGTGTAGTGCGTCTCACCCGCGCGGGCGGCTTCGGCGGCGGCGTCGACGACGTGCTCGGGCGTGTCGAAGTCGGGTTCGCCCACTTCGAGGCGGACGAGGTCGCGGTCGGTCGCCTCCGCGAGGTCGAACATCACGCGGATACTGGAGCGGTCGACCGCTCGAACTCGGTCGGTGGGTCCTGCCATGGTCGCCAGAGCGACCAGCGCGGCAAAAACGTTCGCGTGGCGGCGCTTCGCGCGAGATGGTAACTGCAATAAACTACGCAGATACGCCTGACTCTGAGGGACTAATACGGACCGAATTTCCGGACAGAGAGTAGTTCACGGAGGCCTTCTGTATCGAAGTCAGCGTCGGAAACGAGGAGTTCCTTCCCTTCAGATCGAGCTGTAGCCGCGATCAGGAGGTCGCGTGGCGACAGCGGGTTGCCGGATTCGAGAAGGCGGTTCTGCATCCGGGCAGCTTCGAACGCGACTTCCTCGGAGAAGTCGAGAGCGGTGACTCGCCCGAAGTTCTCACGCGCTCCGATGAGATCTGTCTCACCGGCTGAGAACACCTCACCGGCGAGAACTTCGTAAATACAGATGCTGGAGGTGACCAAGACCGGTTGTTCGTCGACGAACTCGACAACGTCCTCGACACCATCGAGGTAATCGATGATAACCGACGAATCGAGAAACGTCACTACTCGTAGCTCTCTCGGGAACGCTTGATCGCCTCGCGCGCCTTTTCGGCTTTGTCAGTTCCGTTCCACGCGCCAGCCTTCATCTCCGATCCCTCGTTCGCCAGTCGGTCGAGGAACTCGTCCCAACTCTCGTCTTCACGCTTCAATCGGGCCAGTTTCTCTTTCGTCTCGTCAGAGACGCGGATCGATGTGCTCACATGCATACGTTGTGTATGCAGCCAGAAGTAGTTTGAGGGAACCGTTATCGCTGGATTGAGACAGCGAATTCCGGTTCAAGACTGGTGAATACACCCTCTGTATTCAGTACGTGACTGCTATCACCGTTTAAGGATTTCAACAGAGCCAAAGCGCAGACAGAGGCAGGTCGTGACGGGACGCCGGTCTTTTTATTTACGCGCTCCCTGGGCGCACACGAATGACGACACCCCGCGCGTCGCCGCTGTCGACGAACGAGACGAGGAGGGACGAGATGCTCGGTATCGAACTGACGCCCGAACACCCGATATCGGAGCTCGTCGATCTCGGCGTCGCCGCCGAGGAGACCGGCTTCGACTCGGTGTTCGTCTCCGCGCACTACAACAACCGCGACGCGTTCGCCGTCCTCTCGCAACTGGCCGCGGCGACCGAGACGGTTCGGCTGGGGCCGGGCGTCGCCAACCCCTTCGAAATCCACCCGGTGACGCTCGCCTCGAAGGTGGCGACGCTCGCCGAAGCGAGCGACGGCCGCGCCACGTTCGGTATCGGCCCGGGCGACCCCTCGACGCTACGCAATCTCGGCCTCGGAGACGAGCGCGGACTCCGGCCCGTGCTGGAGGCGTTCAAAGTCGCACAGAAGCTCTGGAACGGCGAGCGCGTCGACCACGAGGGGACGTTCGAGGCACACGACGCCGGCTTGAACTACGACCCGCCGGGCGAGATTCCGGTGTACGTCGGCGGCGAGGGGCCGCACATGTGCCGGATGGCCGCCACGCACGCCGACGGCCTGCTGTTCAACGGGTCGCACCCCGACGACCTCGCGTGGGCGCGCGAGCAGGTGAAGGACGGTCTCGCCGACCGACCAGACGAGCGCGGCGAGTTCGACCTCGCGGCCTACGCCTCCGTGAGCGTCGCGAAGGGGAGAGAGTCGGCGCGCGAGGCCGCGCGACCGCCGGTGGCGTTCATCGCCGCGGGGGCGGCCCCGCCGGTGCTGGAGCGACACGGTATCGACCGGGAGCGCGCGGCGGAGATCGGCGAGAAGATAAGTGCGGGCGAGTTTTCGGAGGCCTTCGACCTCGTGACGCCCGCGATGGTGGACGCGTTCTGCATGGCCGGAACCGTTGGCGAGGTGACGACGCGGATGGAGAAGGTGCTTCGGCACGCCGACAGCGTCGTCGTCGGTTCGCCGCTCGGTCCCGACCTCGAATCGGCTATCAGTCTCGCCGGACGCGCGTACGACCGGGCGACGAGACGTTGACGCCGAACTCCCGGATGAGCGCGCCGACCGCGAGATAGCCGACGACGATCACCGAGAGGACGATGAGCGCGCTCCCTGTGAGTATCGAAACCGCGCGGAAGACGGTCGCGAGGACGTCGCTGCCGGACAGTAGCACGTCGAAGACGAACATGCCGACGAGTTCGAACGTACCCAGAATCAGGTCGGTGACAAACTCGAGTATCGTAACCATGCACCGGGGTTGGGACCGCCGGTATATGGCTGTTGGTGGTTAGCGGTCGTCGCTTCGCCCGGTTCGGTCACGCGACCGTTCGAGTTCGCCCGCCAACTCGCGGAGTCGTGCGACGCGTTCTGTCGTTGCCGGATGTGTCTCGACGGCGAGCGAGAACTCCTCGGCGTCGTCGGCACCGCCCGTCGCGAAACCGTGCGGGAGGAAACAGAGGACGCGGACCCCCGCCGAGCGCCGCAGGTCCCGGTCGGGAGCGTCCGACACCGCCGCGTCGAGTCGGCGAATCGCCGCCGCCACCGCCGCCGGGTTGCCGGTCAGTAGTGCGGCGGCGCGGTCGGCGGCGAACTCGCGCGACCGCGAGAGCCGCCCCGAGAGCGAGGCGACCGGCGCGGTGAGCGCGCCGAGGACGATGCCGCCGAACAGCAGCGAGAACAGGACGACGAGCGCGAGCCCCGACAGGGAATCGAGACCGCCACCGACGCCCGCCGCCGAGAGACCGAAGAGGACGACGGCGACGACCCCCAACACCGCCACCGCCGCGCCGCGACTCCGGCCGCGCGGCGTCAGCGCCTCCAGCGGCGAGAACTCGCCGCTGGTCACCGCCGGGAGAAACGTCGCGAGCGTCATCACCGTCGCGTCGCGGTTCTTCACGTGCGCGAGTTCGTGCGCTATCACGGCGTCGAGTTCCTCGTCCGAGAGCGATCCGAGGAGTCCAGTCGAGACGACGAGCACCGACTCGCGGGGACCACTGACAGTGAAACTATTTGGGACAGGAGTCTCGGCGACGGCCAGCGTCGGCGGCGTGAGGTCGCCCTGCGAACAGAGGCGCGTCACCCGGCCGCGCAGGTCGGTGAACTCGTCGTCGCCGACGACGCGAGCGCCGACGGCCGCGATCGTCTGTCGACGGGTGTAGCGCAGTTGGAGCCAGAGAAACAGCGCGACGACCGGCGCGGCGGCGACCGCGGCGCGAACGAACGCCGGCACGGACTGAACGCCGAGCGCGACGGCGACGGTCGCCCCCAGCGGTGCCAGCCACGGCGCGAGCAGGAGGCCGACGACGGCGACGAACGCCGTGTCGAGCGCGACGACGAGCGCCAGCGTGGTGAGGATGCGACGCGAAAGCGCCGCGTCCCGGGTCGCGAGCGGCGTACTCGCGGTCATCGCGGCCCTCCGTTCGGGGCCGAGTGCGGGGAGTCGTCGTTGGAGAGGCGGGGATGGAGGGGAGGGGAATTCACGGCGGTCCGCATATAGGAAAACATATTATCAGACAGATAAGTAACTAGTGGTAACAGTGGCATACGACCTCCGCCGCGCAGCCCTCCTCTCTCTGTGCGCGCTCGCGGTCGTCGTCGCCGCCTCGTTGTTCCCCGCGACCGGTTTCGGAAGCTACCCCGCGGGCGTCGGAGGCGGCGGCGACGACCCGGCGACGGGACCGGACGCTGGCGCGACAAACGCGACGACCGAGACGACGCCGAGTGAGAGCGACGGGACCGACGGGTCGGTGGCGACGACCACAGCACCGAGCGACGGCGACGAAACCGACGAGTCGGAGTCGGCGGGCGACGACGGTGGAACCGACGGAACGACCACGACGACAGAAACGGCGACGCCGACATCGACCGAGACGGCGGCACCGTCGAACGCGAACGAGACCGTCGGCGGCGGTCTCCTCCTGTTTCTGTTCGCCGCGCTAGCGGCGTTCGGCGTCCTCTTCGTCGGCGTCGTCGGGGGACGCCAGCGAGGCGTCGGCAGCGACGTGGATGCCGACGTCCCGCTCCCACAGCTACGGGCCGCGCTCCAGCGTATCCCCCAGCTGACGACCGCGTTCGTCGTCGGCCTCAGCGAGTCGGGACCGACGTTCCTCGACCGCCTCGGTCGCGTGACCGCCGAGTTCCTCGGCGGTCTCGGCGACGCGCTCACCGAGGTGACGCGGGCGATGGGGACCGTCGTCGTGGCGCTCCCGCGGGCGTTCGGCGGCGGGCTGCTCGCGCTCTCGGGCGGGTTCGGGAGCGCGCTCTCGGAGCTACCGCGCGCGCTTGGCGACGTGGGAAGCGGCGTCTCGCTGCGCCGCGACCGCGACCGCAGTTCGCGACGTAATCGAGCAGCGACTGCGGCGGCGACAGAAGAAGCCGAGGAGGAACCAGCGCCCGAGATTCCGCCGACAATCGAGGAGGCGTGGGCGTCCATGGTCGACGGACTCCGCCTCCGAAACCGACGGTCGGCGACGCCCGGCGAGTACGCGCGGGCGGCCGTCGCCAGCGGCCTCCCCGTCGAGTCGGTGCGCCGGTTGACGCGCATCTTCGAGGGCGTCCGCTACGGGAGCGTCCGGCGGTCGGCGGCGCTGACCGCCGCGGCCCGCGCGGCGCTCTCGCGTATCGACGAGCACCGCGAGCGCGACGAGGAAGGCGACGAGAGCGCGGCGTGACCCGGTTCAACGGAACCGCTTAAGCGTCGCCGCCGACGAGAACCGGCATGGGAGACGACCGCTCGCTGGACGAGTTCTTCGGAGAGTCGGGGTCGGAGAGCGCTGGCGACGCAGCGGAAGACGTCCGCGACGGCAGCGCTCGCGGGAGTGAATCCGCGAGCGAGGCGGCGGCGGTCGACGCCGACGTGAAGGAGTCCACCGACATCGACACCGACGAAGACGACGTCGCCATCGACGCCGATGCGGACGACGCTGTGAAACCGGCGGTGGCCACGTTCCGCTGGTCGCCGAGCGGAACGACTTGCGACTCCTGCGGTGCGACAGTCGAGCGACGCTGGCACGACGAGGAGACGGATACGTTCGTCTGTATCGACTGCAAGGAGTGGTGAGGCGCTCAGGCGAGGTTGCGGTGCTCGCGCTCGAAGCCGCGAACCAGCGCCGACTCGTCGATAGAGAGCACCGTCGGACGACCGTGCGGGCAGGCGTACGGCTGGTCGCACTCGCCGAGGCGGCGCAGCAGCGCCGTCGCGTCCTCGCCGGAGAGCGTGTCGCCCGCCTTCAGCGACGGGTGACAGGCGAGGTCCTTCAGTAGTTCGTCGCGGAGTTCCTCGGGTTTCGCGCCCGCCCGGAGCGTGTCGAGCGTGTCGCGGAGCGCGTCGGCGTCGAGCACGCGCCCGAGCGGCGCGGGCACCGCGGTGAGTCGGAACGCCGACCCGCCGAAGGGGTCGAGGTCGAAGCCGAGTCTCGACAGGGTCTCGCGGTGGCTCTCCACCGCGGCCGCCTCCGGCGGCGACAGCGACAGCGTCTGCGCGGGGTCGACGTCGACCGATTCTACCGCCTCGCTGTCGAGCGCCGCCCGGAGGCGTTCGTAGTTCACGCGCTCGTGGGCAGCGTGCTGGTCGACGACGAGCAGGTCGTCGTCGGCCTCGCAGAGCAGGTAGAGCTCGCGGAACTGCCCGATGACGCTCACGTCGTCGAAGTCGGAGTCCTTCGAGACCGACGCGAGCGACGAGTCGAGGTCCATCGCGACGGCGGCGCTCCGGCGGAGGTCGGCCGTCGTGAGCGCGTCGCTCACGGCCATCTCGACGGCGTCGGCGACGGCCGACTCGTTGCGGAGGGCGACTCGTTCTTTGGCGGGGTGGACGTTCGCGTCGACCAGTTCCGGGGGAAGGGAGACGGCGACGACGGCGACGGGGAAGCGGCCGTTCGAGAGCAGGTTGCCGTAGCCGCGGACGGTCGCCTTGCGAATCACCTCGTCGCGCAGCGCCCGGTCGTTGACCGCAGTGTGGACGTGGGTGTGCTGCGCGCGGGTGATGGAGGGGTAGACGAGCAGCCCTTCGACTTCGATGGGATGCTCGCGGCCGTCGAACTCGACGGTCGTCCGGTGGTCGAACTCGGTGCTCTGGCCGGCCACGTCTCTACCGTACGCACCGAGGACGGCGTCGGTGTAGCCCGTCCCGGTCGTCTTGAACGTCTCGCGGCCGTCGTGGGTGAGCGAGAATCTTATGTACGGGTTCGCCAGCGCGTAGCGCGTCACCACGTCGCTGATGCGGCCGAACTCCGTCCGAGCCGCCGCGAGGCTCTTGCGGCGCGCCGGACGGTTGTGGAAGAGGTCGCGCACTTCGACGGTCGTCCCGACAGCGCGACCCGCCGGGTCGACGCGCTTCTCGCCGTCTTCGACGACGACGCGCGTCCCGCGCGGGCCGCCGTCGTTCGTCGTCACGTCGAGCGTCGCGACGGCGGCCATGCTCGGGAGCGCCTCGCCGCGGAAGCCGAGGGTGTCGACCGCCTCCACGCCGTCGGGGCCGTCGAGTTTGCTCGTCGTGTGGCGCTCGACGGCGAGCGCGGCGTCGTCCTCGCTCATGCCCGCGCCGTCGTCGGCGACGCGGATGCGCTCTGTGCCGTCGCCGTCGACGGTCACGTCGATGCGGGTCGCGCCCGCGTCGAGGCTGTTCTCCACCAGTTCGGTGACGACGCTGGCCGGACGCATCACCACCTCGCCGGCGGCGATTTTCGCTATCGTAGGGTTGTCTAATCGTCGTATCATCGTATCGTCGGATCTACTCGTCGAGGGTACGTTGGAGGTCGTTCAGCAGGGTCAGCGCCTCCAGCGGTGTCGTCGTCGCCACGTCGACGCCGCGGAGCGTGTCGGCCACCTCGCGGAGGCGGTCGTCTGTGCCGTCTGTCGGTTGTCGCTCGGCGGCTATGGGGGTTTCGTCGGCCCGCCCGGTGGAGTGTCCGTTCGTCGAGAACGACGCGAGCGAGGCGTCCGCGGGGCGAGCAGGAGGCGTCTCGGACTCGGTCGCCGACGCCGTGGCGTCGAGACGGGGGTCGTCTCCGGTCTGCGAGTCGGCCACGAGTCGCTCCGAGCGCTCGACGACCGAACCCGGCACGCCGGCCATCCGCGCGACTTCGACGCCGTACGACGACGAGGACGCTCCGTCGGCGACGCGGTGGAGGAACGTCACCTCGCCGCCGGCGGTCGAACCGTCCTCGGAAGCCGAAGCGTCCGCCTCCCCGCTGGCGTCGCGCTCGACGGTGAAGTGGAGGTTCTGAACGCCAGACAACTCCTCGGCGACGCTCGTGAGTTCGTGGTAGTGCGTCGCAAAGAGCGTCGTCGCACCCACCTCGTCGTGGAGGAACTCGGTCGTCGCCTGTGCGATGGCGAGGCCGTCGGTCGTGCTCGTGCCGCGGCCGACCTCGTCGAGGAGGACCAGCGAGTTCTCGGTCGCGTGGTGCAGAATCGTCGTCAGTTCGCTCATCTCGCGCATGAACGTCGACTGCCCGCCCGCGATGTCGTCGGAGGCGCCGACGCGGGTGAAGACGCGGTCGACGACTGGCAGTCGGGCGGCGTCGGCGGGGACGAAACTCCCCAGCTGCGCGAGGACGACGACGAGTGCGACCTGCCGCATGTAGGTGGATTTGCCGCTCATGTTCGGCCCGGTGACGAGCGCGATTCGCTCGTCGGTGAGGTCGGTCGGGTTCGGGACGAACGAGTCCTGTTGACGTTCGACGACCGGGTGTCTACCGCCCTCGATTCGGATGCCGTCCGCGCCGAGTTGCGGACGCGTGTAGTCGTTCTCGACGGCGACCGTCGCCAAGGCGGTCAGCACGTCGATAGTCGCCAGCGCGTCGGCGACCGACTGGATGCGCTCGCTTTCCGCGCCCACGTCGCGGCGAACCTCGCAGAACAGTTCGTATTCGAGCGCGTCGGCGCGCTCGGACGCGCCGAAGATCTCGTCCTCGCGGCGCTTCAGTTCGGGCGTGTAGAACCGCTCTGAGTTCTTCAGCGTCTGCCGCCGCGTGTAGTCGTCGGGCACCCGGTCGAGGTTCGGGTTCGTTACCTCGATGTAGTAGCCGTGGACCTGGTTGTGGCCGACGGAGAGCGAGTCGATGCCCGTTCGCTCGCGTTCTCGTTCCTCCAGTTCCGCGACCCACTGCCGCCCCTCGCGCTCGGTGGCGCGCAGGGCGTCGAGTTCGTCGTCGAATCCTTCCTCGATGACGCCGCCCTCCGTGATCTCCATCGGCGGGTCGGCGGCGATGGCTCGTCCCACGAGGTCGCGCACGTCTTCGAGTTCGTCGAGCGCGTCGCGGAGCGAGCGCAGGCGGTCGCTGTCGACGTCCGAGAGCGCCGCCTTCACGTCGGGCACCACGTCGAGCGTCGCCTTCAGCGAGCGGAGGTCGCGGGCGTTCGCCCGGCCGCGGGAGACGCGGGCGACCAGTCGTTCCACGTCGTACACGTCGTGCAGGTGGTCGTGGAGGTCCTCGCGGACCAAGGAGCGGGAGGTGAGTTCGCCCACGGCGTCGAGGCGGGCGTCGATGCGCTCGCGGTCGACGAGTGGACGGCGGAGCCACTGCCGGAGGCGACGGCGGCCGAGCGCGCAGGCGGTGTCGTCGAGGGCGTCGAACAGCGTCGGCCCCGCCGAGGCACCCTGCGACTCGAACAGTTCGAGGCTCCGCAGCGCCGTCGCGTCGAGGCGGAGGCCGTCGCGCGGGTCGTAGCGCTGGATGCGCGAGACGTAGTCGAGGGTTTCGTCGCCCTGCGTGTACTCGGCGTAGGCGAGTAGCGCGCCGACCGCGCGGAGTTCGGCTTCGTTGCCGACGACCGCCTCGGGGCGAGGGACGTACGTTTCGAGCGTGTCGCGGGCGGCATCGGGGGAGAAGGCGTCGGAATCGAACTCGGTTCGCATCGCGTCGCCGTCGAGGTCCGCGGGGTCGACGGCGGCCTCGGGGCCGACGACCACCTCCGCAGGAGCGACGCGCTGGAGTTCTTCGAGCGCGCGCTCGGGCGCGTCGGCGCTCGTAACGAGGCACTCGCCCGTAGAGACGTCGACGGCGGCGACGGCGTGGCGTGCGGCGGCTTCGGGGTCGTCGCCCCCGTCACCGTCCGCGCTCGCGACGCAGGCGACGTAGTTCGTCGACCCCGGCGCGAGCAGTTCGTCGTCGACGACCGTTCCGAGGGTGACGATCTGCGTCACGGCGCGGTCGACGAGGCCCGTGGCCTCCGACGCGTCCTCCACCTGGTCGGCGATAGCGACGCGGTAGCCCGCGTCGAGGAGGGTCTCGACGTAGGAGGCGGCGTTGTCGATGGGGATGCCCGTCATCGGGTAGGTGCCCGTCGAGTCCTCGCGCTGGGTGAGCGTCAGTTCGAGCACGCGGGCGGTCTCCTCGGCCGCCTCGCAGAACGTCTCGTAGAAGTCGCCGACCTGAAAGAGGACCAGGAACTCGTCGTACGCCGCGCAGAGGTCGTAGTACTGGCTCAGCATCGGCGTCAGGTCCTCGCGGTTCGCCCGCATCTTCGCCGGAGGTCCCGTGACCGCGGTCATACCGAGAGAGGGGAGCGCGGGCGGTAAAAGCCACACGACCACAGTCGGGTCACACGACCGCAGTCTCCGCAGTCGGTCCCGTGACGCACGCGCACGCCCGGCAAAGTTACGTGTATTCGGCCGTTATAGGCAGAGCGAGAGACTTGTGCGCCTTGCCTCACGGCCAGTTACCCGGACCGCCGCGACGCCAGAGCAGTGCCGAATGTGTCCTCACCTAGTATCACATGACTGACGCCGAGACGACGACCCACGGACCGACCGAACGCACAGCCTTGCCCGTCGAGGAGACGGCGGACCTCGTCGAACGAATCTCCGAGAACGTCGAACGGGTCATCATCGGCCAACGCGACGCCATCGAACACATCCTGGTAGCGCTTCTCGCCCAAGGTCACCTGCTGCTCGAAGACGTGCCGGGAGTCGGCAAGACGATGCTCGCGCGCTCCATCGCGCGCTCGGTCGACTGTTCGTTCACGCGCATCCAGTTCACCCCTGACCTGTTGCCGTCGGACGTCACCGGCGTCAACGTGTTCAACCAGCAGACGCGGGAGTTCGAGTTTCAATCCGGTCCGGTGTTCGGCAACGTCGTCCTCGGCGACGAGATAAACCGCGCGCCGCCGAAGACCCAGAGCGCGCTGCTGGAGGCGATGGAGGAGTCGCAGGTCACCGTCGACGGGACGACGCATCCCCTCCCGAATCCGTTCACCGTCATCGCGACGCAGAACGACGTCGAACTCAGTCGGACGTACGAACTGCCGGTCGCCGAGATCGACCGGTTCATGAAGAAACTCCACCTCGGCTACCCGAACGAGACCGACGAAACCGAGTTACTGGGTCGCGTCTCGAACCGACACCCCATCGAGACGCTCGAGCCGGTCGCGACCACCGAGGACGTGCTGCGGGCCCGCGAGACCGTCGCCGATGTCGAGGTGTCCGAACCGGTTCGCTCGTACATCTCGCAACTGGCGGCGTACACGCGGAACAACGCCGAGTTGGGCGTCAGCCCCCGCGGCAGCATCGCGCTCGTCCGCACCTCGCAGGCTCGCGCTGTCCTCGACGGCCGCGACTACGTCGTCCCCGACGACGTCCAGAGCGAACTCCCGAGCGTCTGGTCGCACCGCATCCACCCGGAGACCGGGAGCGAGACGGGGCTTGACATCGCCCGGGCGGCGCTTGAAGCCGTCGCAGTCGAATGAGACCCACGCGACGCGGTGTGGCCGTCGCCGGCGTCTGCGTGGCCGGATTCGCCGCCGCCGAACTGTACGGGTCGCGGTCGCTGAACGCCGTCGTCTTCCCCGGGCTCGTCGCGCTCGTCGCCGCCGTTCTTCAACTCCGCTTGTTCGACCGCCCGACGGTGCACCGCGCCGTCCCCGGCGACGGGTTCGTCGGCGAGACACACGAGGTGACGCTCGAACTCGCGACGGACGGGACGCCGTACAGCGCCGACGTCGTCGACCGGGTCGGCGAGGGACTCTCCCGCGAGTCGAGCGGCGAGCGAAGCCGATCGGTCGTCGAGACGACGGTCGGCGGCGACACCGTCAACTACCGGGTCACCTACGACCGGCGGGGCGAACGGACGTTCGGTCCGGTGACCATCGTCGCCCGCGACGTGTTTGGCCTGTTCGAAACGGAGTTCACCTGCCGGAACACGGATCGGGTGCTCGTCTACCCGAACGTCCGGCAGGTTCCGGGGTGGGCGCGCGGCGAACTGTCGAGCACCCACGGCGTCGGAGTGGCCGAAGACCGCGACGAGTTCAGCGGCGTCCGCGAGTACCGCCACGGCGACCCCCTCCGCGACATCCACTGGCGGTCGACCGCCAGACGCGACGACCTCATCGTCACCGAGTACAGCGCCGACGAAAAGCGCCGCGCGGTGACGCTGGCGGCCGGTGGCCGGAAGAACCGAGCCGACGCGATGGCCGAGGCAGTCGCCAGTCTCGCGTTCGCGCTACTGGAGGCGGGCGTCCCCGTCACCGTCTCGGTTCCGGACGGCCGCGTCGTCGCCGAGCCGACACCCCGGGACCGTCGCCGACTGCTCGAACTGCTCGCGCGGACCGATAGCGGACAGCTACCCGACCAGAGCGCCGACGTGCTCGTTCGTGCCGAACGTGACGCCGTCCGCGTCGTCGTCGCCGAGCGCGAGACGACGTTCGAGGCGCTGACCGCGCGGGAGCAGAGGGCCGATGGGGGACGGAGACGCGACGGGGAGACGCTCGACACGCGTCGAGCGGAAACGTCGGCGGCAGGACGTCGGCGACGCTCGACGGGAGAGACCGCATGAGTCGACGCACGTTCCGCGGCGGGGCGCTCGCGAGCGTCGCGCTGCTGCTGTTCGCCGTCACGAGCGTCCTCTATCACGTCACCGACGTCGTCGGCGGCGGCGAGAGCGTGACGTATCTCCTCGTCGTCGGCGCGACGCTCCTCGTCGCGACGGTACTCGCGCGGTATCTCCGACCGCCAGTCGCAGTCGGTCTCACACTGTTGTTCCTCGCCGTCGGCTGTGCGGCGTACTTCCTCTCGCTGCCGGAGGTGCAGCGCGCCTCGTTCTCGCTGGACCGAATTCTCGCCGACGTCGTCGCGCTGCTCACCGGACTGTCGGTGCTCCGACTGGCGCAAGCCGACGTGTGGGCGCTCGCCGCGACGCCCGCGCCGGTGTTCTTCACGTGGTATCTGGCGCTCCGTCGGCGGTACGTCGGGGCCGCGACGGTGGGCGGGGCGACGCTCGGACTGTTGGTGCTGACGGGCGATGCCGACCCGCTGACGACGCTCGCGGGCGTCGTCGGCGTCGCCGGAGCGGTCGGGCTCGGGACGCTCGAAGCCCGCGACGGCGTCACCGCGCAACTGGACACGTTCGCCATCGTCGTCGCAGCGATGATCGTCGCCTCGGCGTCGCTCTCGGTCGTCCCCGGCGGCGCGGCCCAGCCCCTGCTCCCGGAGACGGGCGCGCCGACCAGCGAGCAGAACCTCGTGCAGTCGAGCGACGAAGTCGACATCGCGGGCAGCATCCGGCTCTCGCCGAAGGTGCGCTTCACCGTGCGGAGCGCCGAGTCGAGCTACTGGCGCACCTCGGTCTACGACCGGTACACCGGCAGCGGCTGGGTTCGTTCGGAGTCCGAGACGAGCGAGTACGACGGTCGGTTGGAGAGCGGTCCCGGTGAGCGACGCGAACTCACCCAGCGCGTGACCGCGGAGACGCGACTGCAGTCGATGCCCGCGGCCGCCGAACCGGTCGAACTGCGCGGCGAACCCGCCGATAGTGCGCTCGTCACCGAACAGGGGACGCTGCGCGCCGGCGGCGGGGTCCGGACCAACGAGAGTTACGCCGTCGTCAGCGAACTGCCGCAGTACACGCCCGAACAGTTGCGGCGCTCCGGCGACGACTACCCCGACGAGGTGGATGAGCGGTATCTGCAGTTGCCCGACAGCACCTCCGACCGCCTGCGCGAGCGAACGGCGAACGTCACCGAGGACGAGAACAACAGCTACGACAAGGCCGTCGCCATCGAGGAGCATCTGGAGTCGACGAAAGGGTACTCGCTGACGGTCGACGAACCCTCCGGCGACGTCGCCGACGAGTTCCTCTTCGAGATGGACGCGGGCTACTGCACCTACTTCGCGTCGACGATGGCGGTGATGCTCCGCTCGGAGGGGATTCCGGCGCGGATGGCGACCGGCTACACGCCCGGCCAGCAGGTCGGCGAGAACGAGTGGGTCGTCCGCGGCCTGAACGCCCACGCGTGGGTCGAGGTGTACTTCCCGGAGGTCGGGTGGGTGCAGTTCGACCCGACGCCGAGTTCGCCCCGCGAAGCCGCCGAGGACATCCGCCTAGAGAGCGCCCGGCAGAGCAACGAGAGCGACGTCGACACCGGCAACTCCTCACAGGGCGAGTGGACGCCGACGCCCACCGAGACTCCGGACGACGACGACGACACCGAGACGGACACCGACGACGAGTCGACGAGCACCTCGACGAGCGCTTCGTCGAGTTTGGAGACGGACGATCCGCAGGCCGAGCAGGCCGGAGACAACGCGAGTCTCCCCGGCGGGGCGGTGAGCGGACTCGGCGAGAACCAGACGACTGCGCCGCCGCCGAACGAGAGCGGCGGCGGCGACGGCGGTACTGACGACAGCGGTAGCGGCCTGCCCGACACCGAAACCATCGGGGTCGGCCTGGTCGCGCTCGTCGGTCTGGCGGCGGGTGCGCGCCGAACAGGCGTCAGCGCACGAGCGTACCGAACCGTCTGGGTTCGGTACCAGGGACGACGCCGAACACCCGAGCGCGACGCCGAGCGCGCCTTCGAGCGGCTGGAGTATCTGCTGTCGCGGCGATATCGATCCCGACGACCCGGGGAGACGCCACGGCGGTATCTGCGGAGCCTCTCGCGAATCGGCCTCGACGAACGGGCGCTCCGCGTCGGCGACGTGTACGAACGCGCCCGGTACGGCGGCGGCGTCAGTCGCGAGGACGCCGACGCTGCCATCGACGCCGTTGATTCGCTCGTCCGCGAGGGAACGCCCCTGTTGGGTCGGTTCCGGTCGTAGCCGCCGCGGCCGCGAGACCCGCCAAAGCGGCCGACGACGCGGTTCCCGATACTGTTTTGTACCTCCATCGAGTAGTTCCGCCTTGTAATGTCGGAAGTCTGCTCGACGTGTGGGCTGCCTCAGGAACTCTGCGTCTGCGAAGACGTGGCGCGAGAGTCCCAAGAGATCAGCATCCGCATCGACGAGCGCCGCTACGGGAAGGAGGTAACGGTCATCGAAGGATTCGACCCCAAGGACGTGGACATGAGTAGCCTCTCCTCGGACTTGAAGTCGAAGTTCGCCTGCGGGGGAACCGTCGAGGACGGCTCCATCGAACTGCAGGGGAACCACAGCGGTCGCGTGGAGGATTTCCTCCGCGACAAGGGATTCAACGTCGCGTGACCACGCCCGCATGACCATCTCCTGACTCGGCCTCACGTCGAGTCTCCGTTTTCCCACCGCTCCCCTCGAAGAGAGGCGAGTCCGCCCGGCCGCCGCGGACGGGTGTTACTTGGTCAATATTTTTGTGCAACGACAGAGAGCGACGAACGTGAACGCTCCGAGTCTCTCCACCTCAGACGGCGGTACGAGGTGGTTGTGGGGGCGGGTGACGCTCGCCGTGTTCGCGGTGACCGGCGTCGTCGTCGCGCTGGCAGAGTGGGGCGTACTCCCGCGAGACGTCATGGTAGTCGGCGCCCCGGCGATTATCGCGACGTTGCTCGTCGATACGTTCCTCTACAACGAGTTTCTCGTCAGAACCGGCGATGGAATCTGGCTCCTCGTCTACGGATTTCTCTTCGTGCAGTCCGTCGTCGTCGCCGCCGTCGTGACGAAACTCGTCTCGCTGAACTGGAGATAAGAACTAGAACGGCGACTGCGGACCCTCGTCGCCGCCGGTCGGCCGCGCGGAGTCGACGTCGCCCGACCACGCCGTGAGGCCGCCTTCCATGCTCTCGACGTGTGCGTCTTTCGTTCCCTCGTAGGATTTGATGAGGCGGGCGGCCTGCTGGCTGGCTTGGCCGTGCGGGCAGACGGTGACGATACGGTCGGCGTCGGAGAGCGACTCGACGCGCTCGGGCAACTCGGCGAAGGGGATGTTCTCGCTGCCGGAGATGTGTTCGCGGTCGAACGCCGCCGGAGAGCGGATGTCGACGACTCGCGGCGGGCTCTCGCCGTCGAGGAGTTCCTCGACTTCTTCGGGCGTGATTTCGCCGTCCATACCACGACATTCCGGTGAAGACGGATAAGGCCGCGGGTCTCGGAGGAAACAGTTGTTGTTGTGTTATGTTGCGTCCATACATGAAACAATCCCCACGACGGATAGCCCTCCTCCTCGTCGTCTCCGCGGCGGGTGCGTTCGTACTCGGTCCGTCATCCGGTCCGGAACACCGCGCCATCGCCGCCGACGACACACCGACCGAGAAAGCGATGACGGCGATGGGGAACCTACGAACGACGAGCTACACCTACGACCTCGACGTTCGGTTCGAGGGCGGGACACACGACCGGTTCACGTACGCCGTCGACGGGCGGAGCGGGCGCGCTCACGGGAGCGCAGACATTGCTGACCACCAGTACGAAACGATGCGGACGCGACACACGACGTGGACGCGAAATACCACGTCCGAAACGCCGAGTATGTGGAACTCCAAACCGAGCACGTCGTACACCGATATTCACCTGCTCCGACCGCAGCAGGTGAAGAACGTGACGTTCGAACAGGTGTCGGCGGACGGCGAAACCCTCGTCCTCCGAGCGGACCTCGCGGGTGAGGAGACGAGAGCGATGTACTTCGGGCCGTGGAGTCAGAACAGCACTGCGACGTTGACGCTCCACGTCGACCGTGACCGAGAAATCGTCACCCGCGCGACGATGAACGTGACCGACGACGCCTCGGCGGGCCACTACCTGATGAGCGACGACGTCTCGACCGGCCACTACGAGGCGACGGTGAGCGACGTCGGCGAGACGGACGTGAAGAAACCCGACTCGATTCCGTCGCCGACGGTCGACGAGGTAGTCAACCGAGTCGTCGTCGGTCTGCAGTCGCTCGACGGGAGACCACAGTTCGCTATAGCAACCCGTCGTCTTTCGCCAGCAACAGCCCCTCGATAGTCGCGTCGTTCGTCGGTTGCGCGCGGGCGACGGCGACGGCGTCCTCTATCGGCACCGCCTTCGGCGTGAGAAACTCGTTGGAGTCGAGTTCGCGTTCGCCGGGCGAGAGGCCCTCCGCGAAGACGATGCCGCGGCGGTGGCGAAGCAGGCCCGTACAGGTCCAAAACTCCTGCAGTAGTGAGAGGCTCGACGCCTCGAAGCCGGTCTCCTCGCGGAGTTCGCGCTCGGCCGCTTGGGTGAACGACTCGCCCTGCTCGACGATGCCCGCGGGCAGTTCCAACTGCGTCTCGCGGATGGTCGGGCGGTACTGCTCGACGAAGAGGACGTGTCCCTCCGCCACCGCGACGACGACGACGGCCGTCGAGAGTTCGGCCCAGTAGTACTGTTTCTCGGTGCCGTCGGGCTGGCGGACCCGGTCGTAGCCGCCGGTGAACCACCCCGTCTCGTACTCGGCCTTCGAGTCGAGCACCGGCCACTCGGGGTCGCCGAGTTCGTCGCGTCGGCCGCCGCCTGCGGCCGCGTTCGTCTCATCGTCGTCTGTGTCGTCACGTGTCTCGTCGCCGTCTGCGTCGGTTCGTGGCTCGTCGTCGGTCATGGTAGATTATCCTTGCTCCCGCTCCACGGTGACCCAGTAGCGCGTCCCCTCGTACTCGACGAGCACCCGGTCGTCGCGTTCGGCGTCGGGTTGCCGGGTCGCCAACGCGTCGCGTTCGTCGAACGGCGAGTGCGTGAACGACTCTTTCAGGCCGAGCGGCCCCTTCTGATAGCCCTCCGAGCGACCCTCTTCGAGCGCCGTCGCGAGGTACGGATACTGCTGCGCGGAGAACTCAGTGACGTTCACGGCCGGGCCTGAAGCCGTGGTTTCCTCGGCGGTGAGAGAGTAGGGGTCACCGGTGCCGAGGTAACTCGGGAGCGCCCCGAGTGCGAGCAGGCCGACGGAGAGGAGGGCGAGAAGCGCCAGCACGCGCCGCGTAATCGGTCGCACGTTCGTCGTTCGGACGGGGCGAGTAAACCGGTTACGCTCGCGGTGGGCCGCCGCGGCGGGTCGTTGCGGCGGGTCGCCGCGGCGGACGACTGCGCCGGGGCTCAGAGCAAGTCGCGATACACTCGCCCAAACGCCTGCCGCCGGAGCGTCCCGGCGGCCGCCTCGGGTTCGTTCTGATACGTCGCCGCGAGCGCCGTCTCCGCGAACGGGACCGCGTGCCAGACGACGTTGTCGACGTTCTCGCTGCCGAGCATCTCCGCTTCGTACTCCGGGTGGTCGTCACACCACGCCTCGAACTCCTCACGCGTCCCGTCGTGGACGATGAGCAGCGACGCGAACAGCGCGTCGCGCGCCGTCTCGACCACCTCGCCGGTCACTCGCTCTCCGTACTCCTCGCGGTCGAACGCCATCGCGTTGGCCGTCTCGCGGACGACGACCTGTGCGGCGGGGCCGACCGAGTCGTACAACTCGCGCGCCTCGTCCGCGGAGTCGGGCGCGAACGCGCCGTCAGTCTGCATGCTCTCTCTGTCGGAGCGTCGCCCTAAACGCGTTTCCGTCCCGGGCCGCCGGACTACTCCTCGTCGGTGTCGCTCTCGTCCTCGCCAACGTCAGTTTCGGCCGCGGAGTCGCCGTCGTCGGCAGACTCCTCGTCTCCGTCGGCTTCGAGCATCTGCTGGGTCAACTCCTGTGCCTCCTGCAACACCTGTTGGGCCTCGGCGCTCATCGATCCCGACCCGCGCTGGGCGGCCGAACCCGGGTCGAAGAAACCGCCGGGGGAATTACCGTGGTCGTGCTGGTGGCCGTGTCCGTGCTGGTGGTCGTGGCTCGCGTACGTCGACCCGACCGTATCCTCGAACACCTCGTCGTACTCGGTCTCCTCGGCGTGGTCGGGGACCGTCTCGGCCAGCTCCTTCGGCCCCCGTTCGCTCCAGTTCGGAATCTGCTCGTCGAGCCACGCCTCGTGCTCCTCGTGGCGGAGCATCGCCGTGAACGCGAGGTGGTTGGCGAGATGTTCGGCGTCGCGTTGTGGCACGTCGCAGACCGGACAGGCGTATCCCATACTCACGATTATCGTCGGAGCGAAAGAACGATTTCGGTAGCCGAGATACAGGTGCACGTGTTCGCCCTCCAAATCGGATTCTCGCTCGTACTCTGGTTCGGACTGTTGCTGTTCGCGCTCGTCGCGGTGTTGGTGTTGGTGGGAGTCGTCGTTCTCCTGAACCGGGCGACAGTTGACGAAGAAACGAGAGACGACCACGACGAAAACCGAGAGCAACGCGAAGAACTCGAAGCGCTGAAACGACGCGTCGAACGGCTCGAATCCGAGCGAGAACAGTAGTGACTCGCACGGTGGTGGCCTCGCCGCGCAAACTACCGCAGAAATAACCGAAGGGCGTGAGCGTCGGTTACCTGTCGTCGCCGCCGCGCTGCCACTCGTTGGCGTCGACGACCATCACGAGCGCCGCCTCGCCGTCCTCGTAGTACCGCGGGATGCGGCGCAGCGGTTCGAAGCCCTCGCTCTCGTACAGCGCCTTCGCCGGGTCGTTGTGTTCTCTCACTTCGAGTTTCACGAGCTTCGCGCCGCCGAGCGCCATCGAGACGAGCGACTGCTGGAGGAGCATCCGCCCGAGGCCGCGCCCGCGGGCGTCGGGGTGGACCGCGATGTCTTTCACGTGGCCGATATCGCGGCCGTAGTTCGGCGTCACGTCGGCGACGACGTAGCCGACGACGCGCTCAGCGCTCCCGCCGTCTTCGTTCCGTCTCGCCGACTGCGAGACCCCGTCGACGGCCACGAGAAAGCCCGGTTCGCCGAGGAACTGCTCGAACGCCGCGAAGGGCCACGGCTGCTTGAAGCAGGTCTTCTCGATCTGGAACACGTCGAGGAGGTCCGCCCGCTCGGCGCGTCGGACGGTCGTTCCTTCGGCGTCGGCGGGGGCGGTGGTCACGGGAACACTTTCGGGACGACGTACAATAAGCGCGCTGGCAGCGGTCAGGCCCGAAAGAGTGTTCGGCGAGTCCACGACGCCGCCGCTCGGCGAACGAAACAAAGAAAAGTCGGGTGTGAACGCGCGTTCAGTCGTCGGCGGGCGTCGCGCCGCTGCCGCCCTCTTCGTACTGCTGCTTCGTCCACGAGAGCTTCCCGCCGGCGGCGAGAATCTTGCGCTCGCGCTCGGAGGCGTCGAGTTGGGCGGTCGCCTCCCAGTCGTCGTTCACGCGGACCGTGAACTCCTCCTGGCCGGAGCGGACGCCCTCGCCGACATCGTCGACGATCTCGACGTCGTCGCCCTGCTCGATCTTCTCGTAGGTCTCCTCGTCGATGGTCAGCGGGACGAGGCCGAAGTTGAACAGGTTCGCCTTGTGGATGCGGGCGAACGACTGCGCGAGAACGCCCTCGATACCGAGGTACATCGGGCAGAGCGCCGCGTGTTCGCGCGAGGATCCCTGACCGTAGTTCTCGCCGGCGACGAGGAAGCCGCCGTCGGCGTCGAGCGCGCGCTGGGCGAACGAGTCGTCGACACGCGAGAGCGTGAACTCCGAGAGCTTCGGCACGTTCGAGCGGAACTTGAGGATGTCCGACGTCGCCGGGATGATGTGGTCCGTCGTGATGTTGTCGGTCATCTTCAGGAGCGCCTCGCCTTCGAGGTGCGACTGCAGCGGGTCCTTCAGCGGCACGTCGCCGATGTTGGGGCCTTTGATGAGGTCGTCGTCGACGGCCTCGTCGGGCGCGATGAGGTCGGCCTTCGAGCCGTCGTACCGGTCGGGCAGTTCGAGGCCCGGGTCCTCGAGGTCGCCGAGTTCGTCGGCGAGGTCGCGCGGGTCGACGATTTCGCCCTTCAGGGCGGCCGCGGTGGCGACCTCCGGCGAGCAGAGATAGACGGAGTCGTCCTCGATGCCGGAGCGACCCTCGAAGTTGCGGTTGAACGTGCGCACCGACGTGGAGTCGGACGCGGGCACGTGACCGATGCCGATACACGCACCGCAGGTCGCCTCGGAGAAGTTGACGCCGGCGGCCATCATCTCTGCGGTCCAGCCCTGACGGGCCAGCAGTTCGGAGGCCTGCTTCGAGCCGGGCGCGACGATCATGTCCGTCTTCTTGTTGATTTCGCGGCCCTTGAGCATCTTCGCGGACGGGAGGATGTCCGGGTAGCCGCCGTTCGTACAGGAGCCGATGATGACCTGGTCGACGGACTCGCCCGCGACTTCGCGGACGGGCACGACGTTGTCGGGCATCGACGGCTTCGCGATGAGCGGTTCGAGGTCCGAGAGGTCGATGACGATCTCGTCGGCGTACTCGGCGTCGTCGTCGGGCTGGAGGTCGACGTACTCGTCCTCGCGGCCGACGCGGCGGAGGAAGTCCTTCGTCTTCTCGTCGGTCGGGAAGATGGAGGAGGTCGCGCCGAGTTCGGTGCCCATGTTGGTGATGGTCGTGCGCTCGGGCACCGAGAGCGTCTCCACGCCGGGGCCGGTGTACTCGAACACCTTGCCGACGCCGCCTTTCACCGAGAGCTTGCGGAGCATCTCGAGGATGACGTCCTTCGCCGTCGACCACGCGGGCAGTTCGCCTTCGAGGCGGACGTTGACGACTTTCGGCATCTCGACGTAGTACGCGCCGCCGCCCATCGCGACGGCGATGTCGAGGCCGCCCGCGCCGATGGCGAGTTGGCCGAGGCCGCCGGGCGTCGGCGTGTGGCTGTCCGAACCCAGGAGGGTCTTACCGGGTGCCGCGAAGTTCTCCTTGTGGACGTTGTGGCAGATGCCGTTGCCCGGTCGGGAGAAGTGCGCGCCGAACGTGCCGGCCGCCGAGCGGAGGAAGCGGTGGTCGTCCGTGTTCTTGAAGTCGAACTGGTACGTCTGGTGGTCGCAGTACTGCGCCGCCAGCTCGGTCTGGACTTCGTCCAGTTCGAGCGCCTCGAACTGCAGCCAGACCATCGTTCCTGTCGTGTCCTGCGTGAGAACCTGATCGATCTCGATGCCGATCTCCTCACCGGGTGTGAGTTCACCCTCGACGAGGTGGTCGGCGAGAATTTTCTCGGTTACCGTCTGTCCCATAACGTCCGTTGGTCGTCTCCCGTCGGATATAAATCCCGCGTGTTTCCTAACCCCAAGACTGTGTGGAATGCCGCTCCCGTCGGCAATTTTCGCGGTTTCGTCGAAGATAATTCGGATTCGAGTAAAACGCGTATATCGAGACGAACCGTCCGAAAGACGGCCTGTTCGAACGGTGTGTCCCGAGAGGGCAGCGACGAACGGGAACGGCTATCTAACCGGGGGTGACACGTCGGAGTATGTACCGAGCAGGTTCGTTCGTCGGCGAGCACGTCTCGCCCCTCTCGGGCGAGCAGGTCCAACCGAACGGGGTCGACCTGACGCTCGAAGGCGTCTTCGAACAGTACGACACCGGACGCATCGGCCGCGAGAGCAAGGAAGTCGGCGACAGACAGGCGGTGGAGTTGGCGGAGACCGACGACGAGGCGGAGACGTACTCCCTGCCGCCGGGCGGCTATGTCGTCCGGTACGCCGAGACGGTCCACATCCCGGAGGGCCACGTCGGGTTCATCTACCCCCGGTCGTCGCTGCTGCGCAACTCCTGCATGCTCGACACGGCCGTCTGGGACGCGGGCTACGAAGGGAAAGGTGAGGGACTGCTCGAAGTCCACCACGACCTCGAGGTGGAACGCGGGGCGCGCATCGCTCAGTTGGTACTCGCGGAGGCCGACCACGACGGGACGTACGACGGGAGCTACCAAGGCGAGAACCTCTGACGGAGTCGTTGGGGACGCCTCGGATCGGGACTGGCAAACGTTTGCGGGAGAGATATCCTTATCACCACGAGAGGACAGAGTGGGGGGTAATGAGCCTCATCGGGGAGTTCGTTCTAGACACGCCGATCCTCCAACAGGCGCTCTCCTCGAAACCCGGCGTGGTAGCCGAGGTCGAACTGATTCAGACGGACGAGTCCGGGCGGATACAGCTGTTCGCCTGGGTGGAAGGCATCTCGACGGAGGAGTTCGCCGACGCGGTCGACGACGACCCCACGGTGACGAACCTCACGCCGATGGTAGACGTCAGCGACCGACGCCTCTATCACCTCGAGTACACCGAGTACGGCCACAACTTCTCGGCGTACCCGGCGGTCGTCGAACTCGGCGCGATGAACCTCGACATGCGGTGGGAGGACGGCGTCTGGCAGATACGGATGCGCTTCCCCGACCGCGCGGCGCTGCAGGCGTACTACAAGCAGGACCTCGACGTAGACGTGGCGCGCCACCTGACGGCGGTGTACAGCGAGGACGACGAACTTCCGGGGGAGACGTTCGGCCTGACGGGTCCGCAGCACGAGATACTCACTCGGGCGCTCGAAGAGGGCTACTTCGAGGTTCCGCGACGGACGACGCTCAGCGAACTCGCCGAGAGGATGGGCATCTCGGCGCAAGCGGCGTCTGTTCGCCTTCGACGGGCGCACAGGGTGTTCGTCCAGAACGCTCTCGACGGACCCCGCGAGGAGTACGGTCGGAGGGACGGAGTTGACGACCCCACATAAATGATTGAACACTCAACCGGGGATGCTACACAGTCACTCATTAGAAGTAGGGTATGGTCGGAGAGGTCGAATCGATGGAACACTCGAGCACGGACGGCGCACCGGGCACATCAGAGGCATGGTATCGACCGGGTGACTCCTTCGATCTGAGCGTCACGGTCGTCGACGCTGTCGCGGAGGCAGCAGGGACCGACCCGCTGGAGAACGATTTCTCCCCGCTCTACGACACCGTCGACGTCGACGCTCTCGAATCGGCACTCTTCGACCCGGATTCGAACCGGTCGCGAAGCGTCCGCGGCGAACTCATCTTCGATTACGAAGGGTTCGAGGTCGCCATCCGAACCGACGGGCGAGTCAGCGTCAGTGCGCAGGACTGAGCGGAGTATCCGGAGGCACCCCCTGTCTCCGTTCGTCGCGTCACTCGCTGACGGAGTAGCGGCCTCGTTCGACTCGGCGCTGGCTGGCTGACCGTAGTCGCCGGGCACGCGTCCGCGTGCTGCGGCAAGAGGTTTCGGTACGCGTCTTTCTCCTCCGACGTCGTCGTGGAACATAGGAGTCGTATCCGTCTCGCTACCGGACAGAGGCGAGTAGACGCGAAGCGTTTGCGGACGTCGTCGGGGAGCGAACGAAGTGAGCGGACCGACGGGAGTTGAACTACGCCCGGACTCACTTCGTTCGTCCGGTCTAGTTCAATCCCTCTGTAGCGTTTTCACTGCTCCCTTCGGTCGCAGGAAAACGGGCTGGGAGGGAGTTGAACCCCCGACCGTCTGGTTAAAAGCCAGACGCTCTGCCTAACTGAGCTACCAGCCCTCGAACTCAGTTACGCGAGAGCGATGAAAAGTGTTTACATCGGCGGTCGCCCGCCGACGCGGCGAAACCCTCGGGCGTCCGAACGCTTAGGCGGGGTGGGGTCGTCGGTGCGGGCATGAATCACCGGTCCTTCACCGAGGAGTTTCTCCGCTTCGACACGACCGACTGCCGCGAGGCGGCGGCGCAGTCGTGGTTCCGCGAGCGACTCGACGAGTTCGGCTTCGAGACCGTCGAGTGGACCGCCGATGCCGACCGTCTCGCCGGACATCCCTCGTTCCCCGACGACCCCGGCGAGATAGCCGTCGCCGACAGACCGAGCGTCGCCGGCATCCTGGAGTTCGGCGACCCCGACGCGGGACCGGCGCTCGTGCTGAACGGCCACATCGACGTCGTCCCCGCCGACGACGAACTCTGGGAGAGCGACCCGTTCGAGCCGACGTGGAACGGCGACGACCTCATCGCTCGCGGCGCGGCGGACATGAAATCCGGCCTCGCCACCTGTGTGTTCGCCGCGCTCGACGTGCGCGACGCCGTCGACGCGGGCGAACTCGACCTCGACGGCCGCATTGTCGTCGAGAGCGTCGTCGGCGAGGAGGAGGGCGGCATCGGGGCCGCCGCGGCGGCGCTCGACAACCCTTACCCGTTCGAGCGCGACGCCGCCGTCGTCGCCGAACCGACCGACCTGACTGTCGTCACGGCGACGGAGGGGTCGGTGATGAAGCGCCTCGAACTCACCGGGCGGTCGGCGCACGCGGCGACGCGGTGGGTCGGCGAGTCCGTACTCCCGCACTTCGAACGAATCCGCCACGCCTTCGAGGAGCTCGAAGCCGAGCGCGGCGAGCGCGTCCGCCACCCGCTGTACGAGGGGTTCCCCGTCCCGTGGCCCGTCTGTGTCGGGCGCGTCGAAGCGGGGTCGTGGGCGTCGTCGGTTCCGGCGTCGCTCACCGCCGAGATTCGCATCGGCGTCGCCCCCGGCGAGACGGTCGTCGAGGTCGAGGCGGAGTACGGGGAGCGTCTCGCCGAGGTGGTCGCGGAGAGCGAGTGGCTCAGCGAGCATCCGCCGACGTTCGAGCGCTTCAGCGTCCAGTTCGAGTCGGCCGAGACCGACGCCGACGAACCGGTCGTCGCGGCGCTGCAGGCGGCGATGGACGGCGTCGGACTCGCCGACACGACGGCGCACGGCGCGACCTACGGCGCGGACTCCCGGCACTTCGTCGGAGCGGGGACTCCGACCGTCCTCTTCGGGCCGGGGACCGTCGAACAGGCGCACTTCCCGAACGAGACGATTCGCTGGCGGGACGTGGAGACGGCGCGGGAGACGCTCGCGGCGACGGCGCGGCGGTATCTCGCCGAGAACTAGGCGAGAACAGTCACTCGTCGCCGTCGCGCAGGTACGCGACGAGCGCGTCGCCGAGCACGTCGTCTGGAGTCCGGTCCGACAGCGACGCCCGGCGGCGGAGTTCGACGTACGCCTCGGGCGGAAGCGAGACGGAGATCTCCCCGAGCGCGACGTCGTGTTCGCGGAGCGCCTCCTCGACGCTCTCGCCGTCGTTGACCGCGCTCGCGAGTCGTCGAACCTCCCGGACGGTGAGATCGCTATCGAGCGTCGCCCACGCGAGCGCGAAGCGCGCCTCCCCCGAGACGCGGGCGATGTGTTTCGCCGCCGTGGGCGCGATGTGCCCCAGCGCGACGTGGCGGCGAATCGAGCGCGGGAGGTCGTGGACCCGTGCCCACTTGCGGATGAATGCGACCGAGACGTCGCCGCCGGCCTCCTCGGCAGCGGCCTTGTACGACCCGACGCCGCGGACGAGCGCCGCACACGCCGCGGCCCCCCGGAGCATGTAGACGTTGTCCGCGCTGCCGACGCTCGAATCGGCGAACTGTCGGACTGTCTCGGCGGCGTGGGCGACGCTGTCGGGGTCCTCGGGGTCGAAGCCGACGGCCTCCCGCGCCCGGTCGCCGGTCACCGCGGGGTCAGAGCGGATGACCGGTTCGCCGACCGGCGACGTACGGTCGGCCTCCGACGGCGGCACGTTCGGTGTCGGGTCGTCTCTCATCTACGGGTCCCTTGGGGTGGGTCAGTCAAAAACGTCCCGCGCGCTGGTCGAACGAGCGCGATACTGGCATAGAGCGTCGAACCCGGTGTCACAGGTGCCATTTTGGGGTATCGAAGCTGGTCGAGAGAGGCGAAGATGGTCGTAGAGGACAACTGCTCAGCGCGTCGGGACGGCTCTCACTCTTCGGCTCGCTCCGTCGAGCGAGCGCTTGCTTCCGCTCGCCGCTCGGAGAGGTGTTCCCAGATTTCGGTACACCCGACACCGTCTTCGAGGTCCGAGAGGTGGTCGTCGTCGGCGTCGTCGCTCGACTGTCGGTCGGCGTCGGGTGCCGCCGAACTTCGCGTTTCCTGTTGCACCGGGTCAGTCATCCGCCGCATCGACCTCCTCGTACAGTTCGGGGGCGACGTCGGCGGACGCGTGCTCTCGGTGAGTCGCGTCGGCGTGGAGATGCGTCACAGTACCCAGTGAGAGCGGCGAACGAATAAGGGCGTCTTCGGTAGTAAAGCGTGCCAGCACTCCCCGATACGGGAAGGGATTGCCGCCATTCCGGACGGGGAAAATCGTGGGATTCGCCCTCGTTCTGGCGATTTTTCGCGCGTCCACCGTCGTAGAGGCTCCGGATGCTTGCGCCGACCGACGCAGACAGGTGTCCGGGGAACGAACGTCGGGTAGTGACCGTCTCACTTCGCATCCAGGACGACGGCGCGTGGCTCTCGGTCGACGACAAGCGACGCGTCGGCGTCGGCGAGTTGTGGCGCTTCGACGACCCAGCGTTCTGCGACTGCAACCTCCCCGACGCGGTGGTCGAGAACCTCGTCGAACCGGGCGTCGACGGTCGAACGGTCGAACTCCGGGCCGTCTGTCAGTGTATCGTCTGCGGGGAGAAAACGACGACCGACTGGCTGCCGGTCGGCCGCGTCGTCGACGGCGAGTGGCGAGGCGTCGACCGCGACGGTCTCCTCCTGTCGAACGGGACCCGACGGGCGTGACGCGGCAACAATATCCTGTTTCGGTGAGCACCGGGGATGGTTGACGGGGCAGCGAGTGGTTTACGCGTGCAGGAGATAATGATGTCCAATGCCGACCGACGTGGAGCGATGGAAAGACGAGGTGTACGGTAACGAGATCCGGGAGCATCTGTTCGAGTTCGCCGAGCAGGGGTGGGAGTCGATTCCCGACGACGAGCGCGACGCCTGGTTCGAGCGCTTCAAGTGGTGGGGACTGTACCACCAGCGAAACGGCCAGGAGAGCTACTTCATGATGCGCATCGGGACGCCGAACGGCGTACTCGCACCCGGACAGGTCCGTGCCGTCGGCGAAATCGCCGACGAGTTCGCCCGCGGCCCCGGTGTCAACCCCGAGTTCGGCGCGGCGTACGCCGACTTCACCACCCGGCAGTCCATCCAGCTCCACTGGATTCGCCTGGAAGACATTCCGGCCATCTTCCAGAAACTCGAAGCGAACGGTCTCACCACCCAGCAGGCCTGCGGCGACTCCTGGCGGAACATCGTCGGCTGTCCCGTCGCCGGCAAGGACAAACACGAACACGTCGACGCGCTTCCCGTCGCGCTGGACCTCCACGACACCTACAAAGGAAACGAAGACCACACGAACCTCCCGCGCAAGTGGAAGGTGTCGGTGACCGGCTGCCGCGAAGGCTGCGGCCAGGGCGACATCAACGACCTCGCCTACGAACCCGCGACGAAGGATGGAGAGAGAGGGTTCAACATCCGCGTCGGCGGCGGTCTCGCCCGCAACGAACCACGCCTCGCCCGCGACCTCGACGTGTTCGTCACGCCCGAGCAGGCCGGCGAAGTCGGCGGCGCCATCTCGGCTTTGTTCCGCGACTACGGCGACCGCGAGAACCGCTACAACGCCCGCATCAAGTTCCTCGTCGACGAGTGGGGCGCAGAGAAGATGCGCCGCGTGCTCCAGGAGGAGTACGTCGACTGGGAGCTGCCGACCGCGGGCGAAGACCTCCGCGACGAGTACTCGTACAACTCCGGCTACACGACCGGCGGCCACTCCGACCACGTCGGCGTCCACGAGCAGAACGACGGCAACTACTACGTCGGCCTCGACGTGCTGGTCGGCCGGATGGGCGCGGCGGACGTGCTCGAACTCGCCGACCTCGCCGACGAGTACGGCTCCGGTGAAGTCCGCCTCACACAGCGTCAGAACGCTATCGTCACCGACGTGCCCGAGGAGAACCTCGACGACTTGCTCGCGGAAGACCTCCTCTCTGACTACTCGCCGGACCCGCATCCGTTCATGCGCGGCTCCATCGCCTGCACCGGCACCGAATTCTGCTCGCTCTCCATCGTCGAGACGAAGAACCGGCAGGTGCGCTACGCGCGCTGGCTGAAGGAGAACGTCGAACTGCCGGCGGGAGTCGAGGACTTCCACATCCACCTCTCGGGCTGCACGGCCTCCTGCGCGCAGCCGCAGATCGCCGACGTGAGCCTCCGTGGCATGAAGACACGCAAGAACGGCGAGGCGGTCGAGGCGCTCGACATCGGCCTCGGCGGCGGTCTCGGCGAGAACCCGCAGTTCGCCGACTGGGTCGGCCAGCGCGTCCCCGTCGACGAGGTTCCGGGTGCCATCAAGAATCTGCTCGCCAACTTCGAGGACCAGCGTGACGGGAGCGAGACGTTCCGCGAGTTCGTCGAACGGCTTGACGAGGAGGAACTCGCTAATCTCGTCGAACCCGAGGAGACCGACTACGAGGACCCGATGATGCACAACACGAAGCTCACGTGGTACCCGTACGCCGACGAGGACGACATGGACGACAGTCCCGCGCCCGCGGACGCCGACGGGACGCCGATTACCTCGGACGACTAAGCTCGCACCTTTTGCGCTGCACGAGAGCGCAAAGCGCTCTCGCTCGGCAAAAGCTGTCTTCGCGGCGAAGCCGCGAAGGCTTAGAAGACGCGAAGCGTCTTCTCTTGCACCAACAGCACTCGTCGTTCACTTCGGGCGGCTTCGTCCCCCTTCGTTCACTCCTCGGCCCGCTCGCTCCCTTCGGTCGCTCGCGGTAGAGATACTTGTTGGCGGTTCAGTCAAAGTCCTCAACCGTTGATAAGAACCACGTGCTGAATAGAGAGGGTATATTCCACACAGTATCATCCAATTTATCACCCGCTGAAAGACTCGTCACCGATAGTAGGGGTATATCTCACAGGAATTTTCCGAGCCGGGAGACGACAAAATCGTTGGTTTTTGATGGTTGTTCGATAGCCTCGCTAACAGAGAGGATTACGTCAGCCTCTGCTGACAGTCCCGAGATACGGACTTGCTCGTTCGTGCGATCGTATTCGACGTGTGTGGTATCCCCAATTTTTGGAAGATGAGAATGTTCCAGCGAGAGAATCACCTGTTGTAGCTCGTCGTCGGGGATAGTGTCACACGACCCGTTCTCTTCCCACTCATAAATTTTCTCTGCGAGTTCGTCGATCGATACCGGCCTTTCCGCATTCTTCAGATGGTACAATGCGAACCGTCGCCGTTCCGTGCTGAATAGCGAAAAGACATCATCTAGCGATTCCATACCGCCCCCAAGTCAGTAGCCGAGATAAAAATTGCTCTCACTCAGTTTACTGATCGTGGCGCGTGTAGACTCACGCGCTACGGCGAGTACCTGTGCCGTATATCCATCTTCCCTAGGTTGGGCAGTCGTGGCAACTCAGGAGATGGTGTGTTTTCTAGCTTTGACTGTGCAAGATTCGCGCGCGGTATTCAGCACGACCGCCGGAGCGTATCACTTACTAGGAAGTTTAACAAGGGCTTGTTGGCTGTTTCCGTTGTTCCCTTTGGCGAACGCCAACCCAACGAGTCGAGCGTAAGTCGTTTCTCCGACGACCCGTCACGCCCATTGTCGACCGGATGTAAGAGCGGGTATGCCAGACCGACTGCTCCGCATCAACGCCTACACCACGTTCGACATGCTCGACGGCACCGCGACTGGTCACGACTTCGAAGAGGAGGCGTTCGCCGTCCTCAACGTCACCGCGCCGCGGAAGAACCCCGACGCCGTCACGCTCGAACTGGAACTCGACAACACCCAGTTGGAGCGCCTCCCGGCGCACGCCGACCGGGTGACGCTCACCGCCGAGCAGGCGCGCACGCTCGCCGGAGAACTGGAGAAGTACGCCGGACGCGTCGAAGCCGCGAACGGAGAGTAGGGAACGTTCGTCTCGTCGGTCGGCGACTCGTTCGCCGCGAGCTCAGTCCTCGGTCGACTCCGACTTCCACGCGTCGCTCTCGGCACGTTCGCGCCACTCCGACTGTTGCTGTCGCTCGGTGACGTGGTCGAGGCCGTCGACGAGTTCGTCGCGGACGCTCGCCTCGTAGTCGAGTATCTCCTGCAGGAAGTTCCGCCGGAAGTCGTCGACGATCTCGTACGACCAGCGGTCGTCGAGCGCGCCCGACGGGAGGTGTCGGTCCCGGAGTTCGTCCGCCAGTTCGTCGTGGCCCGCAGCGCGCAGGTGCTCTTCGGCGTCGGCCATGCGGTCCATCGCGTGGCCGAGGTGGTGGTGGAAGTCGAGAAGTGCACCGTAGCCGCGGTAGACGTACTCGATGCCGACCTGAAAGTCGTGCAGTGCCTGTCGTTCTGCCTCCGAAATGTCCTCGTCGATATCGCCTGCGTTGACCATCTCGCGGGAATTGGGACGGAAGCGACAAAGGTATTGTCGCAGAACGGGACGGGCGCGCGTCTCGACGATTGGTGTCTGCTATCGACTAGTGGGCGTCACCGGCGTCGCGTTCGCCCGTCGGCACGAAGCTATTTCCGGGGGACGTGCGCAGAGGGAGCATGGCCGACTCCACCGTCTACGACGAATCGGACGCCGACCTCGACGCGCTCGCCGGACGAACCGTCGCCATCATCGGCTACGGTAACCAGGGACAAGCGCAGGCGAAGAACCTCCGCGACGCGGGGGTCGAGGACATCGTCGTCGGCAACCGCAAGGACGCCTCGTGGGACGAGGCCCAGGAGGACGGCTTCCCCGTCTACGAGACGAGCGAGGCCGTCTCCGTCGCGAGCGTCGTCTTCCTGCTCGTCCCCGACGAAGTCGCGCCCGCCGTCTACGAGGAGCACATCGAACCGAACCTCGAAGCGGGCGACGTGCTCAACTTCGCCTCCGGCTACAACGTCACCTACGAGTACATCACGCCGCCCGACGACGTGGACGTGGTGATGGTCGCGCCGCGAATGGTCGGTGCGATGGTCCGCGAACTGTACGTCGACGGCCGCGGCGCGCCCGCCTTCCTCGCCATCGAACGCGACGCCTCGGGAGAGGCGCTCGACGTGGCGCTCGCCATCGCCCACGGCATCGGCGCGACCCGCTCGGGCGTCATCGAGGGCGACTTCGAAACCGAGACGAAACTCGACCTCCTCACCGAACAGGGACTGATTCCGGTCATCGCCAACGCGCTCATCGCCAAGTGGGAGGTCGAACGCGAGGCGGGCGCACCCCCCGAGGCGATTCTGATGGAGCAGTATCTCTCCCAGGAACTGAGCCACATCTTCCGGAAGGCGGCGACGATGGGACTCGTCGAGCAGATGCCGCTGCACTCGATGACGAGCCAATATGGCCAGTTGGCGGGCATCGACGAGTTCGACCGCGAACCGCTGCGAGAGTTCATGCGCGAGAAGATGGACGGCATCGACGACGGTTCGTTCGCGACCGAGTGGACGGTCCAGCAACAGGCGGGCTACCCGAAGCTCAAGCGCCTCTACAAGAAGTACCGCGGCCACGAGATGATACAGTCCGAGCAGACGACTATCGACGAGTTCGGACTCGACGAACTCGACGAAGCGGGCGACGCGGACACGAGCGGCGCTGGCACGGGCGACGCCGGCGAAGCCGACGAGTCCGCCGACTGAACCGACCGGGTGAGGAGCTACGCTCAAACGTTCTTTGCGTTCGAACCCGTACGTGGTGTCATGACGAGAGACGGCTGGACGGCGGCGGACGTGCCGCGACTCGACGGGCAGACCGTGGTCGTCACCGGCGCGAACAGCGGCCTCGGCTACCAAGCGACGCGCGCGTTCGTCCACCGGGGCGCACACGTCGTCATGGCGTGTCGGGACATGGAACGGGGCGAAGACGCACGGCGCGAACTCACGTCGAGCCGGCCGAGCGGCGCGCTCGAACTCCAGAAACTCGACTTGGCAGATTTGGGGTCGGTGCGAACGTTCGCCGAGACGTTCGCCGACATCCACGACCGACTCGATATCCTCTGCAACAATGCGGGTGTGATGGCGATTCCGCGCAGTGAGACCGCAGACGGCTTCGAGACGCAGTTCGGCGTCAACCACCTCGGCCATTTCGCGCTCACCGGCCTACTTTTCGACCAGTTCACCGGCGACGGCGCGCGAGTCGTCACCCAGAGCAGCAGCATGCACGAAGCCGGTGAGATAGATTTCGACGACCTCCAGAGCGAGGAGTCCTACGACAAGTGGGAGGCGTACGCCGAGAGCAAACTGGCGAACCTGCTGTTCGCCTACGAACTCCAACGACGGCTCGACGACGAAGGAATCGAGCACGTCCGAAGTATCGGCTGTCACCCCGGCTACGCGGCGACGAACCTCCAGTACCGCGGACCGGAAGCGAAGGGGTCGACGGTTCGGAAGGCGGCGATGGCCGTCGCCAACGCCACGCTCGCGCAGTCCGCCGAGTGGGGCGCGCTGCCGATGCTGTACGCGGCGACAGAGGACGTCCCCGGTGGGAGTTACGTCGGCCCCGGCGGCCTGATGAACATGCGCGGCTATCCCGAAGTACAGGAGTCGAGCGAGCGGTCGGACGACGAGGTGACCGCCGGACGACTCTGGCGCGTCTCCGAGGAACTGACCGGCGTCGAGTACGACTTCGAGGCGCTCGCGGACGCGCCGGGCGAGTAGACGGTAGACGGCAGACTGCGCTCGAAAGGTCGGCACTCCGTATCCGTTTCGGGGTGATACAACGTACGTTGAATTTGCACTCTCGGCCGTGGCGCATCGTCGCAAAATCGTGATTATATCACAGAAAGTCGGTAAAGATTGATATACTCGGGCGTGGACTAATCGGTATGGCTCGACGGCACTCTCGACTGCGGGGGTTCTGTCCCTGCTGCGGGTTCCGGACGCTGAGCCGCGGCGAACGCGGGTCGTACGACGCCTGCGAAATCTGCGCGTGGACCGACGACCCCGACCAGTTCGACGCGGTGACCGTGACCCGCGGGGAGAACCCCGACGCGCTCGTCGACGCGTGGCAGAACGTCCAGCAGTTCGGTTGGGCGGGTCGCGGACAACGACCCGAAACCCTCCGAAACCCGACGGCTCGCGACCAACGCGACCCCGAGTGGCCGTATCAGGAAGGGTAGCCCCACCCGGCGATGTCGTCCGACCCTGCGGCTGTCGCCATCGCCGTCGGTGCCGGCGACGCCGTCAGTACGTCGTCATCTCGCTACTGACACGCGCGTAACCCGGTGACGCCCACGTCAGCGAGTGTATTTCCGTTATCAGCGACTAGAAGGAGCCATGAGCGACAACCCATCCGCGACAGAGCTCGAAGTCACCGCCGAACTCCCCGACGCGCCGTTTCACACGACCGGCGTCGACCACATCACCTTCGTCGGCAGCAACGTCGAGGACACCGTCGCCTTCTACCGCGACGTCCTCGGGATGCCCCTCGTACTCAAACAGCCGAACCTCGACGCGCCACACGTCACGCATCTCTTCTTCGACACCGGCGACGGCCGGATGCTTACCTTCTTCGTCGAGGAGGGGCGGCAGTCGAACCGCGGCCCGCAGCGCACGCCGCTGGGCGGCGTCCACCACGTCGCCTTCCAGTTCGACCCGGAACGTATCGAGGAGATAAAGGACGCCCTGGAGGAGCGCGGCCACCACTACAACGAGTTCGACCGCGGCATCTTCCACTCGGTGTACACCACCGACCACAACGGGTTCGTCATCGAACTCTCCACGGATAAGTTCGAGATTCCCGACGAACACCGCGGCGAGGTGCTCGCGCTGGCGCAGAAAAAGCGCGTCGAGGAGGGCGCGGAGTACGCCGAAGGCGAGCATCTGAAGGCGGCGCTGGAGGAGCTCGGCCTGCCCGCCGAAGAAGTGAACCTGCCCGACGCCGACTCCGGTTCGGTAGGTCTGTAGGACGGAGGCCACTCGGGCGTCGTCCTCCTCTCACAGCGTCGCTCGTCGTGGCACGAGCGTCGCCGCGCTCGGCGCTCGTTCCGAACTACTCGACCCGACTCTCGCCGGAGGGAGAGCGGCCGAGAGAGACGACGCCGAATCCGACGACTGCCGATCCGAAGAACACGGTCAGCGCCAGCGCCGTCCACGCGAGCATCGCCTCGGTTCCGGTCAGGAACGTGATGTTGTAGCGGCCGAAGTCGCCGAACGCGACGAACAGCGAGGCGACGAACGCCACCGGCAGTCGAGCGTAGCACTTCGCAGCGCACGCTCGGGGTCGACGCCGCGCCTCACCAGCACCGCCCGGGCGACGAGTAGCGGAACGGCCCACAGCACCGTTCCCGCAACCGCGGCGACGACGGCGACAGTGACACCCGCCACCGGTGAAATCACGGCGACGACGAGCGCCAGTACGACGGCGAGCGCGCCGACTCCGAGACCTGCGTATCCGAGTGCACAGGCGAACGGGCGAACCTGACGCGAGAGGAGGAACGCCGACAGCGCGAGCGGGGTCGAGCTGACGGCTGTCGCGAGGAAGGCAAAGACGAGGAGGAGACCGGCTGGATTGTTCGTCATCGGAGTGTGGCGAGCGACCCCGCGTGCGGGCCTCTCGAACCGTCATCGCGGGAGTAACTCCGGACAAACAGTACGTCGTCTCAGATATTCAGTCTGTGTGCCGAGCGCGCCGCGACAGTCACCACGACACCGAGAGACGCCGGGGACGCTGTGTGGCCCTCAGTACACGACCGCCTCGCCGAGTTCCGGCGCGGCCGCCTCGAAGCCGTCGTCGCGGAGTTCGGCCGCGAACGCCTCGCAACGGTCGCCGTGGTTGACCAACACCGGCACGTCCCGGTAGTCGTCGAGGAGCGCCCGCAGTCCGTCGCGGTCGGCGTGCGCCGAGAAGTCGTACGCCTCGGTTCTCGCGCTGACCGGCATCACGCGGCCGTCTATCTCCGCGCTTCCGGTCTCCAGGAGACTCCGGCCGGGGGTGCCCTCGATTTGGTAGCCCGTCATGGCGATTTTGTTCACGGGGTTCGTCCGAATCTCGGGGATGTACGTCATCGCCGGACCGCCCGAGAGCATCCCCGAGGTAGTGATGATAACCGTGTTCTTGCGGGCGATGCGCTTTCGTTGTCCGTCGCGGCCGGTGACGAACCGCGCGTTCGACTTCGCGCGACGGAAGGCGTCGGCGTCGCAGAGGAACTCCGGGTAGGTGCGGAGCATCCGGGTGACGCGCTGACCCATCCCGTCGACGTAGCAGTCGATGTCGTGGGCCTCGCAGACGAGCATCAGTTCCTGCGTGCGGCCGATGGCGAACGCCGGAACGACGACGGTGCCTCCCTCCCAGAGCGTCGTTTGCACCGACTCGACGAAGCGCCGCTCCACCTCGTCGCGTGGGTCGTGTTCGACGTCCGAGTACGTGCTCTCGCAGACGACCACGTCGGCGTCGGGACGGGCGGTGGTTCCCGACACCAAGCGCTGGCTGTCGGTGTGAAAGTCGCCGGTGTACAACAGCCGAGTCTCACCGTCGTCGACGAGGACGTGCGCGCTGCCGGGGATGTGGCCCGCGTTGTAGAACGTGATTTCGTGGCCTGCGGCCTCGAACGTCTCGCGGTAGCCGTGGGTCTGTGAGACCTCGGTGACCCGCTTGCGGTCGTTCTCGGTGAACGGGCAACTGTACGTGCCGCCGTGCAACTTCAGCGTGTCGCGGGCGAGCGTCATCGCGAGTTCGTACGTCGGCGGGGTCCAGTGGATGGGCGGGCGGGCGTCGCCCGAGAGGAGGGTCGGAATCGCGCCGACGTGGTCGAGGTGGCCGTGGGAGACGACGACGGCCTCGGGGTCGACCGACCCCACGGGAAACTGCGGAGGGTTACCCGTCAGCAACCCGTAATCGAGAAGAAGGCGGTCATCGACGAGGATGGCGCTGCGACCCACCTCGCGCGTACCGCCGAGAAACTGGAGTTTCATTGCCCTCGCTAACGGATAGTACGGTTTGGGTCCGTCGGTTCTGCGCGACGCTCGTCGGTCCCGTCCCCGTGCTCGACCGACCCGGCGGCGGAAAGACGGGAGCGTTTTTGACCGATTCACCCCTACCTCCGGCGTGAACACCTTCGACGCCGTGTTGTTCGACCTCGACGGGACGCTCTGCCGGCAGGACCAGGACGGCGACACCATCTACTACGGCGCGTTCGAACGCGCGGGCGTCGACCCGTTCGGCGAACCGGAGGACCTCTGGGCGGCGCTGGACGGACCGCCCGACCCCGACGACCAACTGGGCTATCTGGCGCGCGGATACACGATAGTCGCCGCGCAGTACGGTCGCCAGTCCGTCGACGCCGACGCGGTGGCTCGCGGCTTTCTCGACGTGGTCGACTACTCGAAGGTGTCGCTGCATCCCGGCGGGGGAGCGGCGCTGATGCGAGCGCGCGAGGGCGGTCCCGTCGGCCTCGTGACGAACGGTCCCGAGGAGCGACAGTCGGCCAAACTTTCGGCGCTCGACATCGCCGACGCGTTCGACGTCGTCGTCTACGCGGGCGACATGACGCGTCGAAAGCCGCACCGCGACCCGTTCAACGCCGCCGTCGAGGCGCTCGACATCGACGCGGAGGCGGCGCTGTACGTCGGCAACTCGCTACGATACGACGTGGCGGGCGCGCAAGGTGCGGGGTTGCAGGCGGCGTGGTACGTCGGGGGACTGGAAGCCGGCGCGGACCCGGACCCGACGCCGTACCGGCCGGAGTACGTCCTCGACTCCTTCTCCGCCTTCGTCGGGTTGCTCGACGAGTTGGGTGCATGAGCGACGAGACGACCGGCTGGACGGAGACCCACGACGTGCTGGCGGCGCTGTCGCAGACGTTTCTCGGGGGGACCCCGACCGAACTTCGAGCCGTGTCAAACGGGAACCACAAGCGGACGACGCTGGTCGCGTTCGCGGACGACGGTGACGACGACGAAAACGACGGAGGCGATAGCGCGGCCGAGATACCGGACGCCGTCGTCGTCCAGTTCGCCTCCGACGCGGACGCGTTTCGGACGGAGACCGAACTCGCACGGACTGTCGGCGAACGCACGTCGATTCCGGTGCCGGCCCTGTACGACACCGGTGAACTCGGCGGACGGGCGTACGCCGTCGTCGAGCGCGCCGCCGGCGGCGATCTCCACGAACGGTTCGCCGCGCTCGACCCGGAGGCCCGCCGTCGAGTCGCCCGCGCGTTCGGTCGGTATCTCGCCGAACTCCACGAGAGATTCTCGTTCGAGGGATACGGGTCGGTCCGGTTCGCAGACGTCGGGAAACGCCGACGAAACAGCGACAGTCTCGACCGGTTCGACCGGTTCGACCGGTTCCGCGCGACCGGAACCGACGGCTGGCGGCGGTGGTTCCGCGCGTACGCTCGCGAAGGGGTCGACGCGTTGCCTCCGACGTTCGACTCGCTGCGCGAAGAACTGCTCGGCGCGTTCGAGCGCGCCCGCCTCCCCGTTCGCCCTCCGTCGACGCTCTACCCATGGGACCTCCGGCCCGGCAACGCGGTCGTCGACGGGGGCAAACTCACCGCCGTGCTCGACTGGGGCGATCCGCTGGCGGCCGCGCCGGGGCTCGCCGTCGCGAAGGTCGAACACCTCGTCGCCGACTGGTACGTCGCGGACAACGACCCCCTCCGACGCGCGTTCAGAGCCGGCTACGAGTCCGTTCGACCGTATCCGTCGGTACCGCGAGCGTACCGGTTGGCGGCGGTTGTCCGGTCGGCCGTCGACTCGACGGGCGCCGTCACGCGCCCCCGATATCCGGAACTGACCGGCGACGACGCCGTCGGATTCCACTACGAGCGACTCCGCGAGTGGGTGGGAGATGACAGCTGACAGGGGACGACCGCACAGAAAGAGATACGGAATATAGAACGTTCGCTCACCCACTAACACAAAGCTTACAACGCCCACAGAGCAGTCACGGCCGTGAGTCTGGATATTCATACCAGTATCCTGAACAAATTTTCGGCAGGTCGTTTCGAGTGCGGGGTGGCTGTATGAGCGGCGGCGCGGGCGACGGTGATCCGCCCCGATTCACCGGCGTCTGTCCCGTCGACGGCTGTCAGGAGTCGTTCCTCGACGTCTCGATTTCGACGCTGCGAGGGCACGTCGTCGACGCACACGGCTATCTAGCGGTGCTCGACGTCCCTGGGCTGAGTCTCATTCCCGACGAGTCACCGTCACACCGACGGTACGACTGAATCGGTCGAATCGACCGAACCGAATCAACCGACTCGTCGCGGACGCTACTCCTTCGGAATCCGGCGCACCTGATACGGTTCGTAGCCGCCGTAGGCGGCTTCCAGCGCACCCAACCACCAGTTCCATCGACTCGCGACGCGGCCGTCGGGCGCGTCGGAGAGGTGAGCGACGACCTCGTCGACGGTGAGCGGGACGTCCCTGTCGGCTTCGATTCGGCCCGCGTCGTCGAGGTCACCCGCCTGTCGGACGACGACACGAAACTCGGCGTCGGTGCCGTCGAACTCGTGGCGGAGCGCGGCGTCCAGTTCGTCGAGGTTCACGCTCGACGGTTCGCACGCGAGCGAGAAGAGCGCTCCGCGTCGACGACGCCCCGCAGGAACGACACCCCGCAGGAACGACGCCCGTAGTGGCGACCGCTGTGACGGCGTACAGCGCGAGCGAACGACGCCGTCTCACGACTTCCACGCGAGGTACAGAAACAGGACGCCGAACAGGCCGAGAACGGAGATTGCGTAGGCGGAGAGTCGCGGGTTGCCGACGACGACCACGACGAACGCCGTCGCGCCGAGAAAGAACAGTCCGAACGCGGCGGCGACGACGCGGACGGCCGTCCCGGAGATGGTGTCGTCGCGTTCCGCCGTCCGAATCTCGTCGAGAGCCGCCCGAACCGCCGGAAACGCGCCCGCCGGAAAGACGACGGCTCGCGGAGCGACGAGGGCGGGGCCGTCGTACCGCAACCAGCAGACGACGTAGTCGCCGACGCGGAACGAACGGAGGCCCGCGAACGAGGAGATGTCGCGTCTGCGCTCCGTCTCGCCGGCGTACACCGCGAGCGTCGTCGACGCGACGTCTACCTCCCCCGCGGTCCGCCGGGCGTTGTCGAGGACGTACAGTCCGACGAGCGCCGCGGCGTAGGCGACGGGCATCAGCGGGTGAACGACCGCCGCGAGCAGCGCGACACCGCCGACGAGCATCGCCAGCGTCACGCCGGGCAGCGAGAGCGTCTCGGCGCCCGGAACCAGTTTCACGAGCGACGCGGTGCCGTCGACGCCCACCGCGGTAGCGATGTAGAGTAACGAGGCGGGGCCGCCGACGAACAACAGGACGAGAAACACCCATCCGTCGCCCCCGCCCGAGGTGCCGAGCGCGAAGAACACCATCCCGACCGCAACCAGCGAGAGAAACGCGAGGTAGAGTCCTGCGAGACCGTGTTTCGCCGGTTCCGCGAAATCTCGCTCGGGTGTCGCGCGCCACTCGACGCGACCGGAATCGACGGGCGCGACAGCCTCGTCGCCGTCAGTCACGTCGGACTCCATGGGCGTGTTTCGTCCGCGACCGTGAAAGGTCTCTCCTTCCTGTCACTCCCACCAGTTACTATGCTGATTGCGGTAACTGTCATCCTGGAACGGTTCGGGTTTCTCTTCGGATTCCTCCGCACCGAGCCCGTGGGCGAACCACGTGCCGACGTGCCAGCCGACTGCGGCGGTGTCGAGGTCGACGAGCGTGATGTCGAGTCGCTCGTAGCGTTCGACCTCGTGGTCGCCGTCGGGGTCCGGACCGGAGGTGACCGCGCACGACCCGGGGTTGCCGCCGCAGGCCGACCCGTCGGAGAAGCGAACCGTCACGTCGGCCTCGTCGGGCGAGTCGACGTACTCGAACGTCAGGTTGCCGGGGACGCTCCCGTCGGCACCGTCTTCGTAGTAGTCGAAGGCGTGACGAACCTGCTCGCGAGCCCCGTCGGGGTCGGAGGCGTTCTCGTCGTCGACGTAGACGGTGAACTCGGGGTCGGCCCACGGGAAGTCGCGTTCGGAGGCGTTCGGTCGCGGTTCGGTGTGGAGCACCGACGAGGCGGCCATCACGTCCGCGGGTTCGTCGTCGTGGTCGAGGCCGAGCGTGTGACCGAGTTCGTGTTTGAGCACGAGCTCCGTCGACTCGTCGGAGAGACCGGTCCGAACCGAGACGTTCTCGGGGCGCTGAATCTGTCGCGAGTCGGTGATGCGCGGGGCGCACCCGGCGGCGTGGGAGACGTTAGCGCAGTTCGGCACGTCGTCGACGAACTGGACGACGATATCGGGGTTCTCCGCGTCGGGGACGACGCGGTAGGAGACGTCGAATCCGGTGTGTTCGTCGGCGTTCTCCTCCCAGTAATCGGTCGCGGCGCGGACGAGCGGCGCGAACTCGCGGTCGGGTTCGTCACCGTTCTCGATGGCGACGACGATCGGGTCGTCGCCCCACGGGTTGGTTCCGGTGGTGGCCGTCGCGTCGTTCTGTTCCGTCGAGGTGGAGGAGCTACCGGGCAGCGGCACGTCGGAGGACCCGCCATCGTCGGCGAGAGAACCGAGACACCCCGCGAGGAGCAGGAGGGCGACGACGGCGAGCGTCGGCAGTCGAGACGACATGTGATGAGTTGCTGCAGGCGAACGTATGAGCGTTGCGACCCTTCGAAATATCGAACGGTCGAGAACGGTGGACTCAGGGCGAAAGCGGTGAACTCAGGACGAGAACGGTGGGCTCGGAGGGCGGACGGTCGATGAGCGAACGCGGCTTCGTCACTCGCCGCGGACGGCGACGGCCTCGGGTGCGCTGTCTTCGGGTCTGATGTCGGCGAGTCGGAGCGCGTTGCCCGTGACGCCGAGGCTCATCCCCATGTCGCCGATGACGACGGCGTGGATGACCTCCACGACGCCGAGCGGCGCGCCGATAGCGAGGACGGCTTTGACCCCCAGCGAACTCCAGATGTTCTGGCGGATGACGCGACCCGCGCGCGCCGAGAGGTCGTAGAGGTACGGCATCCGCGAGAGGTCGTCGCCCATCAGCGCGACGTCCGCCGTTTCGAGCGCGGTGTCCGTTCCGGCCGCGCCCATGGCGATGCCGACGGTGGCGGTGGCGAGCGCGGGCGCGTCGTTGACGCCGTCGCCGACCATCGCGACGTGGTCGAACTCCTCGCGCAGCGCCTCGACCGCCTCCACCTTCTGTTCGGGCAGGAGGTCCGCGCGGACGTCGTCGACGCCGACCTGCTCGCCGATGACGCGCGCGGTGTGCTCGTTGTCGCCGGTGAGCATCACCACGTGTTCGATGCCGAGTTCGTGGAGGCGCTCGACGGCGCGCTTGGCCTCGGGGCGGACGGTGTCGGCGATGGCGACGACGCCCTCCAGTTCGTCCTCGGTGCCGACGACGATGACCGTCTTCCCCTCAGACTGGAGGCGCGGGATCGTCTCGTTGACGAGGTCGAGATACGTGCCGTGGTGGCAGTCTTTCGCCTCGGTTTCAGCGCCCTGCACAACGCCCCCGTCGGTCTCGACGTGGGCGTGTTCGAGGTCGAATCCGAGGTCGGCGAACAGACCGGGTTTGCCGGCGTAGTGGGTTCGCCAGTCGAGCTCGTTGCGCCGAGCCGACCCCACGTCGGCGAGGTCCGCCTTCACGCCCTTGCCGGTGATGGACTCGAAGTTCTCGACGTCGCGGTCGGCGACCCCTTCGCGTTCGGCGTGGTCGACGATGGCCGTCGCGATTGGGTGCTCGCTGCGCTGTTCGACGGCGCGGGCGCAGCGGAGGACCTCGGTCTCGTCGTTGCCGTTGAGCGCGATGACGTCGGTGACGCCGAGTTCGCCCGTGGTCAGGGTTCCGGTCTTGTCGAAGGCGACGGCGCGGACGCGGCCCATCGCTTCGAGGTGCTGGCCGCCTTTGATGAGCACGCCGTTGCGCGCGGCGCTCGTGATGCCCGAGACGACGGAGACGGGCGTCGAGATGACGAACGCGCAGGGACACGCGATGACAAGAAGCGTCAGCCCGCGGGTGAACGCCTCGGTCCACGCGACGCCGAAGACGAACGGCGAGGCGACGGTCGTGACGATAGCGGCGGCGACGACGACGGGCGTGTAGTAGGCCGCGAAGCGGTCGACGAACTGCTCGCTCTCGGTCTGGCCGCTTTGGGCGTCCTCGACCATCTCGATGACCTGCGAGAGCGTCGACTCGTCGGCGGTCGCGGTCGTCTCCACTTCGAGGTAGCCCTCGGCGGCGATGCTCCCGGCGAACACCTCGTCGCCGGGCGATTTGTCGACCGGAACCGACTCGCCGGTGATGGGCGACTCGTCGATGGCGCTCTGGCCCTCGGTGACGGTACCGTCGAGCGGCACTTTCTCGCCCGGGCGGACGACCACCGTCTCGCCGACGGCAACGTCCTCAACGGGGACGGTGGTCTCCGCGCCGTCGCGCAGAACCGTCGCCGTGTCGGGCGACAGTTCCATCAACGTCTCCAGCGAGTTGCGCGCGCGGTCCATCGAGTAGCGTTCGAGCAGCTCGGCGACGCTGAACAGCACCGCGAGCGTCGCGGCCTCGAAGGGGAGGCCGACGAGAATCGCCCCGACGACGCCGGTCCCCATGAGAAAGTCGATGTCGAGGCTGCGGTTCTTCGCGGAGTAGTAGCCGTTGCGGACGATCTCCTGACCGGCGACCGCGGCCGCGGCGAGGAAGAACGCCTTCGCGACGGTCACCTCGTAGCCGAGCGTGAACAGCGTCGCGTCCAGTCCCACCGGTAGAATCCACTCGAAGAGGACGCCGCCGAGGAGCAGGACGGCTCCGGTCCACGTCTTGAGCGCGCGGGGGGTTCGCCAGATGGACCGCGTGGAGTCCGCCGTCTCCTCGACGGAGTACCCCGCGGACTCGACGGCGGCGACGAGGCCGCCGCGGGAGACGCGTTCGGGGTCGTACGTCACCTCGACGCGGCCGGTCGTCGGCTGCGCCTCGACGGCGACGATTCCCGGCGTGGATTTCAGGGCGTTGTCGACCTTCCCGGCGCAGGAGGGGCAGTCCATCTCCGGGACCGAAAGCGTCTCCCGGGCCGTCGTCTCGACGGCGTAACCCGCCGCCTCGACGCGCTCTCTAACGGCTTCGGGCGTCGTTCGCTTGGGGTCGTAGTCGACGACCAGCGTGCCGGTCGTCGGTTGCGGGTCGATTCTTCGGATTCCGTCGAGCGTCTCGACGCTCCGCTCGACCTTTCCGGCGCAGGAGGGGCAGTCCATCTCCGGGACCGAGAGGCGGAGACCCGTCTCGTCGCCGTCGCGGGGCGGAGCGGAAGAAGACGTCTCGTGGCGGTGTGGCGAGTCGGAGGTGTGGTCGTGGTCGTCGTGGCTGTGGTCGTGACGACCAGTCGGCGACCCCGAGTTCGACTCCGACTCGTGGTCGTGCGCCGAGCAACACCCACAGTCGTCGGTGTCGTTCGGGCGTGAATCAGTCATCGACTCAACGTAGTCGGTGTAGGCTTATTAATCGAACTACCAGAATCGGGGCGAGAGTTACGTCGAGTCTATTACTTCTCCCGGTTTTAGTTAATAACATACTGGCGACGGGTCGAGTCGCTCGAATCGAAAAGCGGCTGAGAGGAGTAAGCCCCCTTCTGTTCGTCCCGACATTCGGCTGAGCGTCCGCGTCCGTCTGTCCGAACTACCGTGCGGCCGAGCGACGCACGAATCGCGCCGCGTCGGCCGCGTGGCGCGGACTTGCACCGGTGAGGTTTCGCCGTTCCATCCGTTCTCGGTCGTCGCGCTCACGGGCGAGGCCCGTTCGCGCATGAGCGTGACGACGAAGTCGTCACGCGACCCTCTATGGGTTAACTCCCCTCCCTTACGGTCGGGTTCGCACATATCATCGGTCGGACCGAGGGGTCTCGTTTCTGTTCCAGAGCCAGCCGTCTCCGACTCCGGGCTTGCGCCCGGTCACCTGTTCGGACGGTGGGGGGACTTTCCTCATGTCCCGGCGGCGCGCGAGACGCGCCGTGGGTCACGGAGGTCGGGCTCTCTCTGCCGAGTGAAACTACTCTCAGGAGTCGAATAAGTCGTTCGGTCGGATTTTACGGCGTTATGCAGGCATTAAAATCCGTCTGAGCGACACTTTGTGTGAAGGGAAGCGTTCAAGTCAACAGCGCTCCAGAATGGGTGTATGTCCGAGGCGCAGACCATACGCCTCTCCTACGAGGATGGGGCTCGAGCGGTCGAACTCGCTCGGGAATCGGTCGAATCGTTCGTTTTGCACGGCCAACGAGAGCAACCGGGAAGCATGCGCGACGCGTTCTACGCTCGAACGGGCGCGTTCGTGCGGCTACAGTCGACACGTGGACGGAGACAACTCCGCGGTTGTGCGGGGGCCTATCGAGGGAAAGACCAGCTCGGCCACGCGATAGTCGACGCCGCCATCCAAGCGGCGTCGGGCGACTCGTGCGGCTCGGAGGTCGAACCGCCCGAGCTTGCGAATCTGAACATCTCGGTCTGCATCGTCAACAATCACATTCTCACCAACGACCCGCTTACAGACCTCGAACTCGGTACCCACGGGGTCGCCGTCGACAACGGGGAACAACACGGCTGGCTCTACCCGACGATTCCCGTCGAGAACGGCTGGAGTAAAGAGGAGTACCTCACGCGTGTCTGCCGGAAGGCGCGCCTCTCGCCGTTCGCCTGGCGCGACGACGACACGATGGTGACGCTGTTCGAGGGCCAAGTGTTCTGCGAGCGGGACGACGGCGGCAGCGTCCAAGAGCTATAGCACCGCGACTTCTTTTTCACGGACAGCTGAACAGCCACAGCCAAACCGACTGCGCCTCACGCGTCGCCTCCGACAGCTGTTTCGTCCGAGTCTGCAGAAACCGAAAGCGATGGTTGAGACGGCCGTAATGAGCACCTACTCGACGTTTCGGTACTCGCTTCGTTTCCTCCCCCACGCGCTCGTCCTCGCGGTCGGCACGACATCGATCGGCGTCGCCGTCGGGAGCGTCCTCGCTGGTCTGCTCGGCGTCTGGTTTCCGACACGGGGGGCGTACTGCAGCTCTGTCTCTTCTTCGGCGGTGTCGTCGTCAGCGTTCTCTCGACTGTCGCTGTCGTGCGGGGACTGCTCAACGAAGCGCACGAGTAACGACTCACGACTCATCGGGAACGAGAACGAAGACGGGGCTACTCCGCGGCGAACCCGGTTCGCGCCGCGTCGGTCAGCGCGCGCTCTGCGGCCGCGTCGACGTCGAACGACCGAACGACCTCGCCGCCGCGGACCAGCGGTTCCAAGAGCGCCTCGCCGTCGGCCGGAGCCTCCGAACCGCGGAGGCCGACGTGGTGGCGACCGTCGGGCGTCCGGTACACTTCTTTGACACCGGAGAGTTTGCCGCGCTTGGCGACGGCATCGCCGTCGATCTCGACGATGTCGAGCGCGAAGTCGACGGGGTCGGCGTTCGAGACGTAGCCACCGACGCCGAAGCCGTCGACCACGTCGCGGAGGTGGCGGAGGTCCTTCGGTCCCAACCCGCCGCTGACGAAGATATCGACGCCGTCGACGTCGCGAGCCTTCAGTTCCCAGCGCACCTCGCGGACGATGTGGCGGAAGTCGCCGCGGCGCGAGCTCGTCGTGTCGAGGCGCACGCCCGAGAGACGGTCGCCGAGCGCCTCCGCGGCGCGAACGACCTCATCTTTCTCGTCGGAGAACGTGTCACAGAGCGCGACGCGCGGGACGTCCTCGGGAACCGCCTCGTCGAACGCCCGCCACGCGTCTTCCTGATTCCCCCGACCGAAACAGAGCAACAGTGCGTGCGGCATCGTCCCGCTGGCCTCGCGGCCGAGCACGTCACCGGCGGCGACGTGCGAGAAGCCGTCGAGCCCGCCGAGGAGGGCGCTCCGCTCGACCATCGCCGCGATTGAGGGGTGGACGTGACGCGCGCCGAACGAGAGCACGTTCGACTCCGGCGCGGCGACGCGCGTTTCCAGCGCCGCGGTGGCGACGCCAGAGGCGTGTGAGAGAAAGCCCAAGAGAGAAGTCTCGTAGCGCGCGAAGTCGAGGTAGTCGCCCTCGATTCGCATCACGGGGCCGCCGTCGAACAGCGTCCCCTCGGGGAGCGCGTCGACGCGGACGCCGAGTGGGGCCAACAGCGAGGCGGCGTCCTTCACGCCAGCGAGCACCTCGAAGTCGCCGGAGGGGAACTGGTCGGCGGTGACTTCGGCGACGACGGGGGGGTTCTTGCCCGCGTGTCGGAGCGTCGTCTCTGTTCGGTCGAAGTAGGCGTCGGTCGCGCGGCCCTCGCGGATGGCCTCGGGCCCGACGATGTCGAACTCGCTGTCGCTCATTGGGGTTCGTTGGAGGGGGCGACGCAAAAAGTCACCCTGTTGTGTGTCGGGCGGTACGAAAGGAGGAACTGCTCCGTCGAAATTCTCGATCGGTGAGAGGGTGTCGAAGCCGTGCTGAATGTAGTGCGCGTATCTTGCATCCGAAGCCATAACGAACCCACCGATGTCTACGCCCGCGTAGTTATCGAGGGCGACATCTCGCTTGAATCGTGCCTACGACTCCCGTCCTTGCCGCAATCGGGGTAAGTACTGCTGCTCGTACTTCGATGGCTAGAACGACAGCAGGTGGAATCTCGTCACGAGGAGTCCGACGGTGAGATAGATCGATGGCCCGACAAATCTCCAGAGCGGATCGTCAACCCGGAAGAGATGTGTCAGGATGGCCCCGGCCATCGTGGCGACGATTAACAGTCCGCCGAGAACAGCGAGAATCGGCGCGAACACGAGACCGACGAGCAAGCCGAGACCCCCAAACGCCTCGATGCCACCAGTAACGAATCGGAACCACTCTGGATAGCCGTATCGATCGAAATCCTCTACCACGAGGTCAATGCCGATTAGCTTCGCGGTGCCCGCAGCCAGCATGATGAGTCCGAGCAGCCCTTGCACGAGGGGGATGGCCGTTTCAACTGTGCTCATAGTCTACTATTCTTACGCGATCCGGACGGGTGTTCATTCATAACGTTCTGTCCCTGTCTCCGACGAGAGGCACGGGTCTGCTACGCTCGTTGAGACTACGGATTTCTCCGTGAATATATTCACCTCTTTAAGCCACTAGGAAGTCTGTTAAGCCACTCGCCAGCCAATTCCTGTGGTATGGTCCGTGTACGCCTGAAGGTCGAGATCGGGGCAGACAGCGACAACTGGCTAGCTGGTGTTTCGACCGACTTCTCGGACGCCGAGTTCAAGATCCTGACGAGCCAGCCCGTAGACGATGGCGTGCTCGAACTGATCGAAGTAACGACATCGGACAGGGACGCCATCGTTCGCCGGTTCGACGACGCACCGGAGGTGCGCTCGTACGAAGTGCTCCATTCCGACGACGAGATGGTACTGGTCCAGTTGGTGTTTCCGATGCCGTCAACGTATGAGGCGAGGCGTTCGATTGGTATCCTTCCGCGATTTCCGATCATCATCCGAGACGGGTGGGCATCCGGTGAACAAACTACCTCACAGGAGCAGTTGTCGGAGTTAACTACCGAGTTAGCGACGGCTCACATTCCGTACGAGATACTGTCGTTAACCCAATCATACGACTCGAACGGGCTTCTGACCGAACGCCAGCGGGAGGTCATCGCTGAAGCGGTTGAACGGGGTTATTACGACAGTCCTCGCGGCTGTACGCTAGTCGAACTTGCAGAAACATTGGGAGTCAATCAATCGGCGGCTAGTGGTGTCCTCCATCGAGCTGAAGGCCGGATTATCAAGGAATTCATCTCGTAGGCGGCGACAGAGGTAGACGAATCGCTCTTATCTCATCCGATTGTCGCAGGACAACCGATGACGAACTCACCGAGAGCTACACCGCTTGGAGACACCACGTTGCTGAACGCATCCTCTCTATTCAGTACGCGACTCCTGTCACGATTCGAGGATTCTAACGGAGCCAGAGGAAACACGAGTACGAGTCAGTCCTCCGAGTGAACGTCGTCCAACTGTTCGGTCGTCGGCGCGTTGACGATGGTGACCGTTGTACCGTCCTGCGTCACCCGGAACGCATCGCCGAACGAACTGTCGTCGGGAACGCGGTAGACGCTGTCGTCGACTCGCTCCGCGTCGAGTCGGTCTGTCAGCGTCGCGCGGTAGGCGTCGGCGAACTCGCGGGCGTCCTTCTCGGTGTCCCACTCGCTCTGGAACACGTAGCCGTACTCGCCGTCGTCGCCCTCGTATGGGACGACGGCGTCGCCGGCCCATCCTTCGGTCGCGGGGTGTGAGTAGTTGTACGGCGAGTACTCGTCGGGGCTGTCGCGGAGGCTCTCCTGTTCGATGTAGCCGTTCTGCCAGAACATCGCGTACAGCGACGCCTCGCCGACGGTGTCGGCGGTGGGTCGGGTATCGAACCGCGACCACTCCGCGGCGGAACGGTCTTCGACGCTGACGTTCTCCGGTCGTTCGTCGGGGTACTTCTCCGGGTGAATCACCTGCTCGGTGCTCTGTGGTTTGTCCTCGTAGGCGGCGTTGACCGCCTCCCACCCGCCCTCCTGGTGGAGCGTGTGGACGAACTGTGGGCCGTCGGCGTACGGCGTGTAGATGGTGAGGAAGACGCCGGGCGCGCCGCTGTCGCCGCCGCCACCGCCGCCGCTGCTCGGACGGGGAACGCACTCCCACTCCGTCCCGCACCGTCGTTCGTACAGCGTCTCGGTGTAGCGGGCGTCGCCTTCGACGATGCCGTTTCGCGCGAGTTGGCCGTCCTGCGTCGACGGGGTCCCTTCGAGGCCGAAGTGCTGGTCCTGCAGCGCGTGGACGAGTTCGTGCGCCAGCGTCGTCCGGTCGATGACCGGCGTCTCCGAGTCGCTGACGATGACGATGCGGTCCTCGCTCGGCGAGTAGTACCCCAACACCGACCCGCCGTAGACGGAGTCCATCACGTCCGAGACGTTGCGGTCCTCGCCGACGAGCAGCAGCGACTCCCACACCTGATTGTTCCACGCTTCGTACTCGGCGTTCCTCTCGCCGCCGCTCTGCTGTCTGTACTCCTCGCGAGTGATGACTTCGACCGGGACCGGTTCCTCGAACTCCAATCCGCGAACCTTCTCGACGCGCGCCATCGTCCGGGCGACGAACGCCTCGCGTTCGCTCTCGTTCAACCCGTCTGACTGGTCGATATCCAGCGAGTCGTCGTGCGCGTAGCCGTTCTCCCACCCGATTCGGTCCTCGTCCTCTGCCTGGCCGAGGCCGTCGTCGAGCGGCGACCCGTCGGTCAGCGGTGCCGTGCAACCGGCGAGAACGAGGCAGACGACGAGCGCGAGCGTGATGCGCGTGTGCACATCGTTATCTTGGAGCGAGTCGCGAAAAGCGTTCCCACGGGGCCGAGTGCTGCCGCCTCGGCGGTACGTCGATGCGGCGATGCGGCGGTGCGGCGGTGCGGCGGCCCACGGTGCGTTAGTGTAACCGACTCACGTAGTGTAATCGACTCACGTCGACGACGCGCCGACTACGACTGCGTCGCGTGGACGTTCGACAGTTGGTCTACGGTCGGTGCGTTGACGATGTAGACGGTGTCGCCGTCCTGTACCACACGGAAGGCGTCGGCGAATCCGTTGTCGTCTTCGGCGATGCGGTAGACGGTCCCCGGTCCGGACGCGTCGTCGACTTCCTCGGCGCTGCGGAACTCCAGCAGTTGCTCGTAGCCGTCAAGGAACTCGTCGGCCTGCGAGGCGTTGTCCCAGGCGAGTTTCCAGACGTAGCCGGTCTCGCCCGCGTCGTTCTGGTAGGCGACGAAGCGATCACCGCGGAACCCGTCCGTGTAGGGGTGGTCGTAGTTGAACGGGTCGAACTGGTTCACCTCCCCGCTCTCGTTGAGGTTGTACCACTGCCGGGCGGGGATGATCTGCGTCTCTCCCTCCGTCTCGTACAGTGGGTAGACGAGCATCGCGTTCACGCCCGCCTCGCCCAGTTCGCCGTAGTTCGGCCGCCCCTCGGGTTCGAGTTGCTGCCACGTCCCGCTCGTCCGGTCGGTCACCGTGGGGTCGACCGGTCGGTCGTCGGGGTAGCGGTCGGGGTGGATGGTCTGTTCGGTGCTCGCGGGCGGGTTCTCGTACGCCTCGTTGACTGCCTCCCAGCCGCCGCGTTCGCGGAGCTGCCGGACGAATGCCGGCCCGTCGCTGTACGGCTGGTACTGGATGAGGTACGGACCGTAGTTGGCGAGTTCGCCGCCGCCACCGGCGGAGGCGCTGTCTTCGAGGCAGTTCCACTCGGCGTTACAGCGCTGCTCGTACAGCCAGTCGACGTAGTTGCCGTCGCCCTCGACGATGCCGTCGACGGCGTTGTGCTGCTCACGCGTCGACTGGTTGTAGCTCGCGAGGTCGAACTGCTGGTCCTGTAGCGCGTGGAACAGCTCCTGTGAGAGCGTCACCTCGTTCAGCTTCGGCGAGGTGGTGTTCTCGCTGACGATGACGATTCGCTCGTCGGTGGGGCTGTAGTAGCCGCCGACGGAGCTTCCGGTGTTCGTGTTCTGGACGGCGACCGAGTCGGTCGACTCGTTGATCATGAACAGCGCCTCGAACTTCGCGTTGTCGAAGGCGCGGCGCTGCTGCGGGTACTCGCCGCCGCTCCCGGTCGACTCGTTTCGGAACTCCTCGCGGGAGATGACCTCGACGGGGACCGTCCCTTCGAACTCGAGGCCGCGGATGTGTTCGACGCGCGCCATCGAGCGGTTGACGACCGCCTCCATCTCCGACTCGTTGAGACCGTCGGACTGGTCGACGTCGAGCGTCTCGTTGTACCAGTAGCCGCCCTCCCAGCCGAGTCTGTCCGACTCGGGGTCCGGGGGGTTCTCGGCCATTCCGTCGCCGGAATTGGGTGCGTCGCCGGCCGGCGGGGCGTCGCCGGACGAGTTAGCGTCGTCGGTCGAGTCCGAGGAAGTAGAGGTGGTGTCGGTCGCCGTGTCGGGACTCTCGGCCGTCGACGACGGGTCTTCGGACCCGACGAAGCCGCCGCACCCCGACAGCACCACCAGCAGCGCGACCGCAACTGCGAGTGTACGTCGCATACGTCCCCAACGGAGTCAAACGTGAAAAACGGTCGCCTCGGGCGTCACCGCCTGCGGCGTCACCGGGAGCCAACACCGGCCTCACCGAGGACCGCCGCCGACTTCACCGAGAACCGACCCCAGTCTCGACGGCGGGTCGCTCGCCAAACGATTTACTCGCCGAGAGCGGAGTGAAACGTATGTACGACCCGAAACGGACCGTCGTCGTCGTCGTCGACATGCAGAACGGATTCTGCCACCCCGACGGGAGCCTCTACGCCCCCGCGAGCGAGGACGCCATCGAACCGGTGTCGACGCTCGTCGGCCGCGCGCACGACGCCGGCGCGCGCGTCGTCTTCACCCGAGACGTTCACCCGCCCGAACAGTTCGAGGGGAACCACTACTACGACGAGTTCGAGCGCTGGGGTGAACACGTCGTCGAAGGAAGTTGGGAGACCGAACTCGTCGACGAACTCGACGTTCGCGAGGACGACCACGTCGTCACGAAACACACCTACGACGCGTTCTACCAGACGGAGCTGGAAGGGTGGTTGAACGCCCACGGCGTCGACGACCTGCTCATCTGCGGGACGCTGGCAAACGTCTGCGTCCTCCACACCGCCGGAAGCGCCGGACTCCGCGACTTCCGGCCGGTGCTCGTCACCGACGCGATCGGCCACATCGAGGAGGGCCACAAGGAGTACGCCGTCGAGCACGCCGACTGGCTGTTCGGCGAGACGGCGACGCTCGACGAGGTGACGTTCGAGTAGTCAACGGAACAGCCGGTAGGCTGCCTGTCCGGTAGCGACGGCCTCGGTTCCGCCATCGGGCGTGGGGCTCTCGACGGTGATCTCGCTGACGCCGATGCTCCCGCCGGCCCGGACGACGTCCGCCGTCGCCGTCAGGTCGCCGGAGGCGCGGCGCAGGTAGTTCACGTTGAGATTCACGGTCGCGACGCCGCCCTGCGTCGGATCGTCGAACGTCGACCGCTGTGCGACCCCGCCGACGGTGTCGATGAGCGTCGCGGCGACGCCCCCGTGAATCGTCGGCGGCGACGTGGTGTTGGTGAGTTTCTCGTCGTACGGGATCGACATCACGACGCGCCCGCGCTCGATGCTGTCGACGCGCGTGTTCAGCCACGAGAGATAGCCGTGCTCCTGTTCGATGAACTGCTGGAGCATCGCCGCTGCCTCCGTCGGAAACGGCTGCGAATCGTCCATACCCCTCTACTCCCGCGGGACCGTTTGTAGCCGCCGATTCGTCTCCCGTGAGTTGAGTTTCGTCGGGGAAGTAGTACGCAAGCACCGCGTTTGGCTGGTATGGACTCGACGTCGGGCGGAAGTCGGACGGACGACGAGTCGGAGGCGGACGGGGCGAGGAGCACGGAGTCGACGGACGAACCAGCGGAGTCGAACGGCGAAGCGAAATCGACGGACTACGGGCTCAAGTACGAGACGAACGTTCGAGACCACCCCGAGCGGTACCGCGTCGGCCGCGGGGAGGAGGGCGTTTTCAAGGTCCAACCGTACAAGGACGAACTGCTGCCGCTGTGGAGCGACGCGGACCGCGCATCGGCCGACGAATCCAGCGAAGCCATCTACAGTCGGGTCCTCGACTACCGCGACGACTTCGTCGGGATGGATATGTCCCGCAAGTATCTCCAGATGGGCTCCACTCGGGCGATGCGCTACGCGCGCTACTCTGGCGGCAAGAAGTACGACCACGGTAAGGAGTGCAACGCGCAGTACTGGGCCGACGACGACAAGCGCGAGGCGGCGCTGATCTACGAAGTGTGGTGGAACACGGTCGAGGCGGACGAGACGTACACCGAACAGAAGAGAGCACACCGCGAGAAACACGGATAACTCTCGACGCCGCACCCGCCCGCGTTCCGACTACCGACTCATCCGAGTCTGACGGGGTCGTCGCTCGCGGCGAGTTCGACGCGAACGTCGTCGCCGACGGCGAACTCGTGTCCGGTGTGAAAGACGAGTTTCGCCCCGAACGCCGAATCCTGCGCGAGAAACAGCGAGAGACCAGTCGCTCGCTCGCCGTTGACCAGCACGTCGAAGGAGTTCCACCGCACGTCGCGGCCGCTGGCGACGCCGACTGGATAGTCGAGAAACGAGAGCGGTGCGTCGACTGTGGCCGTCTCGCCGCCGGTCGACGAGAACACGCCGCCGCCGACGTAGTGCGCCACTCCCCCGTCGAGCACTCGGCCGTCGGCGGTGGCGACGCCCGCGAAGTACGCACCGGAGTCCGGATGCGACGGGGCGTCCAACAGCGCGTACGTCTCGCCGACCTCGACGATGGTCCCCGACCCACCCCACGCGAGCGGCTCGACCGGCACGTCGAGCGTCAGCGGGAGTGACCCGCCCGCGCGGTAGGCGTTCTGATCGACGCGACGGAACCCGAGGTGGACGTGGTTGTCGACCCACTGGCCGAAAAAGCCCGACCGGACCATCTCGCCGAGCGACTCGCCCGCATCGACGCGCTGACCGGGTTCGACCGCCGGGTTGACGTGGAGGATGCGGGCGACGTAGTGGCCCTCGTCGTCTCCGCCGCCGGTCCGTTCTGCGCGGTCGAACCGAACCCCCGGCGAGTTCGCCTCGTCGACGGCGACGAGAATGAGATAGTCCTCCTCGACGGCGTACGGTTTCGGCGGCGCGCGAACCGACTTCGTGTCGAGCACCTCGCCGGAAACCGGCGAGAGACCCTCGTTCGTCTCGGGGTAGAAGTCGACGGCACAGCCGCGGTCGTGCGCCGGGTACGGCGAGTTGTACAGCGAGAAGCGCCGGTAGCGCTCGGCGACGGGCGAAGAGAGCGTGACCGCCATTGGCGAGAGGTAGACGCCCGAGCGCATAGCCCCGTCGAAACTCGGGACCGGAAGCCGAGACGGTTGTGTTAGGTACGCCGAGCCCGCAGGAGACGGTATGCGAGTCGTACACGGGAGAGCGAGCGATCCGGAGGCCGACCGCGACGTGACGGCGACACTGCTCGAAGACGCCGCCGAGACGGGCGTCCCGTCGCTCCGCGTCTGGTCGCCGCACCGTCAACTCGCGTTCGGACGGCGCGACACCCGCGCCGAGGGGTACGACGCCGCCCGCGAGGCGGCCGAGGAGCGCGGCTACCCTGCTGTCGAACGGAGTGTCGGCGGCCGGGCCGTCGCCTACACCGGAACCACGCTCGCGTTCGCGAACGCGAGACCCGTCGAGGATATGCGCCGGGGGTTGGACGACCGCTACGACGACGCCGTGGCGACGGTGGTTCGTGCGCTCGAAACGGTGGGCGTCGACGCCGAACGCGGCGAACCCCCCGAGTCGTTCTGTCCGGGTGCGCACTCCGTGCAGTCGGCGGGGAAGATCGCTGGCGTCGCCCAGCGCGTCCGCAAGGGCGCTGCGCTCGTTTCGGGGTGCGTGCTCGTCGCCGACCACGAGGAGATTGCGCGCGTGCTAGACCCTGTGTACGCGGCGCTGTCGGTACCGTTCGACCCCGACTCGGTCGGCAGCGTCGCCCGCGCCGGCGGTGAGGGAGACGCGGAAGCGGTCGCCCGGGCGCTGGAAGACGCGTTCGTCGGCGACCTGGAGGCGTCTGTCGAGCGCGTCGGAGCCGAGGTCGACTGAAAAACTAGTTATCCCGTCATCGCACCCGTCGGTAGACGCGCAGCAGCACCGAGACGGCCGTCCCGATGCCGGGCACGCGCGACGAGAGCGCGGCCGCGGCGAGGAGCAGAACGCCGCTAACGCGTCGCCCTTTGGCGAACGCGACGATGGCGTCGACGAGCGTCGAGATGATACTGAGCTTGTTCATCGAGTTGACGTTGGTAGTCATTCACGGTGAGAACGACGCGCAAGCTAATAAGCAAGCGCCGAGCGTCGGCGGTGTCTCTCGCGACGAGCGCTCGCGCGGACCGTCACCGTTTACCACTCCGCCCGACGACAGTCGGACGACTCAGACGATGCTTATCACACACGCACGCCTCGCCGACGACCGCGAGGTCGACGTCCGAACCGAGGGCGAAACCATCGCGGCGGTCGAACCGGCAGGGTCGCTCTCGGCCGAGGGCGACGAACGCGAACTCGACGCCGACGGCCGCCTGCTCCTACCCGGTGCGATCGACGCACACGTCCACTTCCGCGAACCCGGCTACTCGCACAAGGAGACGTGGGAGACGGGGTCGAAGAGCGCCGCCGCCGGCGGCGTCACCACCGTCGTCGACCAGCCGAACACGAACCCCCCGACCATCGACGGCGAGGCGTTCGACGAGAAGGCCGAATTAGCCGAAAAATCGCTCGTCGACTACGGCATCAGCGGCGGCGTCACCGAGGAGTGGGACCCCCACTCGCTGTTCGACCGGCCGCTGTTCGCGCTCGGCGAGGTGTTTCTCGCCGACTCCACAGGCGACATGGGTATCGACGCCGACCGCTTCGCGGACGCCGTCGCCCGCGCCGCCGACGCCGGGGTGACCGTGAGCGTCCACGCCGAGGACGCCGAGTTGTTCGATACAGCGGTGAAAGGACAGAATGCTGGTGGCGAGGGCCGCGACGCCGACGCGGACCTGTGGAGCGCGTTTCGGACCGCGGAAGCCGAGGCCGCCGCGGTCGAACGGGCGCTCGACGTGGGTGCGGCGTCGGCCGCGTCGATTCACATCGCCCACACCAGCACGCCCGAGGGCGTGGACGCCGCCAGCGAGGCGGAGGCGACCTGCGAGGTGACGCCGCACCACCTGCTCTTGTCGCGTGACGACCTCGCGGAGTTGGGCACGTACGGCCGGATGAACCCGCCGTTGCGGAGCGAGAAGCGCCGGGAGGCGGTCTACGAGCGCGTCGCCGACGGCACCGTCGACATCGTCGCGACCGACCACGCGCCCCACACCCGCGAGGAGAAGGAGACAGACCTCTGGAACGCACCGAGCGGCGTGCCGGGCGTCGAGACGATGCTGCCACTCCTCTTGAGCGAGGCCCGCGAAGGTCGACTGACGTACGAGCGCGTCCGCGACCTCACCGCCGCGAACCCGGCACGTATCTTCGACTTGCCGCGGAAGGGAGCGGTCGAAGTCGGCAAAGACGCCGACCTCGTGGTCGTCGACCCCGAGGAGTCGAAACCGATTCGCGGCGACGACCTCCACAGCAACTGCGAGTGGACGCCGTTCGAGGGGTTCTCGGGGGTTTTCCCGCAGATGACGACGGTCCGCGGGCGGGTCGTCTACGACCCCGAGAGCGAGACGGGCGCGCTGTCGTCGACGTTCGGCGACGCTTCGGGGACGAACGTCAGGCGGTAGGCCGTTCGGCTGGCGGTCGTCCGGCCGCGAACCGTCCGAAAAATGAGCCGCAACCGTCGAAACCCGAGAACCAACTCGGGACGCGCTTCGCTGACAGTCGGTACGGCGTTATTCCAGAACGCGGCTCAGCAGACCCTGCCCCTCGGGGTTGACGACAACGGAGTCTTCGAGTCGGTCGGCCATCCCCTTCTGGCGCATGTAGCTCGCGAACGCGAGGAACGTCGGCGGCCAGAGGCCGATGAAGATGCCCTGCGTCTTGTTGCCGCGGACGTAGAACTGATACCACGACAGCGCTACCGAGAGCGCCGACGCGATGAGCGCCACGTCGGCGCCCGACTCCTCTGTCTCGGCCATCTGTTGCTTCGAGCCTCGTGACATCTGGCTCTGCGATTGTCCTAATATCGACATTGCACAGGATAGGGCCACGAGCACGCGTATGATTGTTGTGCCTAATTCTCGAATGAAAACTAATAGCAGGAGTTGAGATTCGTCCGGCGAAGTCTGTCGTCCACAGCGAATTCACGCCGCCGCCGAAACGAAGCTTTTTGCTCCCGCTCCGGCACGTTCGCTGGTATGAACGACCATCCGCTGGCGGGCAAGGAGACGGCGTGGGAGGCGGTCGTCGCCGACATGGAGGCGACCGCCGAGGCGTACCGGGAAGACGGCTGGCAGGCGGTCGAACTGCATCCGGGCGACGTGATTCCCCTGAGTGCGAGCGGAGTCGACGGCGGAGCGAATCGAGACGACGGATCCGGAGACGCATGGAGCGGGCTCGACGTCCTCCTCCCGGGCAACGAGTTCTCGTCGGTCGAGGCGACCGTCGAGTCGGCGGCGTTCGACGAGTCGGAGGTGCTCCGAACGCGGGAGGGAAGCGTCGTCCTCGCCGTGCTGGTGATGAGAGCCTCGGCCGAGAAGCAGGCCGTGTTGGTCCCGCTGTACTACGACGTCGGTGAAATCGCGGGCGTCGCCAACGCCGCGCGCACCGCCGGACGACTCGACGTCGCGCTGCGGCCGCTGTCTAACGACCAGCGGGTGCTGTTCTCGCTGGACGACCCCGAGCTCCTGCTGCCGGAGTGAGTGTGAACTGAACGAACGTCTCGCACCCCGAAACGCCCGACAACGCCCGGGAGGAGGCGCGAGAATCCGGCGACGCCTTTCGACGTTCTTTTTATCCGCGACCGTTTCGTACCCCGTATGGCAGATTTCAAAGTCGTCGTCGCCGACCCCGAAGACGGCTCGACGCACCAGTTCGACGTGGACGGACAGGACGCGAACCGATTCCTCGGCCGAGACCTCGGCGACGAGGTCGACGGGAACGCCGTCGGCCTCGACGGCTTCACTCTCGAACTCACGGGTGGCTCCGACAAAGCCGGTCGTCCGATGCGCAAAGACGTCGCCGGGCCGAACCTCAAATCGCTGCTGCTCGAAGGCGGCGTCGGCTACAAACCCTCCCGCGACGGCGAGCGCAAGCGCATCAGCGTCCGCGGCCGCGAGATCAGCGACGAAGTCGTCCAGATCAACGCCAAAGCCGTCGGCGGCGGCAGCGTCACCGAGGCCCTCGGTGGCGACGAGGAAGGCGGCGACGAAGACGACGAGTAATCGTAACCTGATTCCGACCGTTTTTCCGCACCGAATCCAGAGTGACGACCATGCCGGACCGAGTGTCTCACGACAACCCCTCGGTGACGACGCACCGCGCGCGACTCGAACGGAGCGGCGGCACGCGACGACCCTGCCTCCGCCTCCCCGACGAACTCGAAGCCGACGCGGGCGACATCGTCCGACTCGTCCTCGACGGCGACGAGCGACACGCCAAAATCGACGGCGACGCGCAGGGCCTGCTGATTCGCGGCGCGTACGACAATCACCGCCTGGCGCGCACGCCCGGCGAGGGCGAGAACCGACTGGTCGAGTGGGCCGAGGCGAACGGCCGAAAACCGGGCACGAGCGTCGAACTCGACGAAGTCGACCCCGGTTACCTCTACGGGCTCCGGGTGCCGGGGAAACGCGCCGTCTACAGCGTCACGCGGCAGCCGAAGTCGTCGCTGGCGGACATCGCGCGGCAGTTGGACGAGTGAGCGGTCACACGGTCGCTGACGACTCGCAGTCACGCGCTTTTTATCGCTGGCACGCCGACGGGAGTGCATGAGCGACCGAGAGGAGTTTCTGGCGGGCGAGCGCCTCGACGACGTGGCGCTGTTTCTGACCGACGACTACCTCGACGAGCAGGGGAAGCTAGCCAACTACGGCGAGACGGTCGAAGGCGGTGTCGTCCTCGTCGAACCCGGCGACGACGGTCGACGGCTGTTCGCCGCCGGAACCGGGATGAAAGCGATGGAGTTCGCGCAGGGGGCGATGGACACCGAGGGAGCCATCGTCGACGACCTGAGCGGCGGAACGTGTCCGGCCGTTGAGGGTGAAGAAGGGGGCGACGGGGAAGGAAACGAAGCCGAGGACCACCGCGTGAAGTTCGTCTTCGCGTTCGCGGAGGCGAAAAACGAGGAGGTCGGCGGCCTCTACGCCGACGGCGACGTGATTCACGCCTACGCGCAGTGCGAGTGCGGCCAGTCGTACTCGGACCGCTGGGTCGTCGACGAGTAGAGAGGCGACCTACAGTTCGGTTTATAGTTCGGTTTCGACGCCCTCGTCCTCGGATGCGTCCGCTGCTTCGGTTTCTTCGACCGCTTCGGCGACGCGTTCGAAGGCCGCCAGGATAACGCGTTTCGTAGCGTTACCTTGCGTGCTCCAGTGGTTCGCGTAGTCGAGCATGTCGTCGTAGATATCCGGCTTGCAACCGGCAGCACGGGGATGACCGCCGCCGTCGACGTAGGCGGCGACCTCGTGGGCGCGTTCGAAACCCTCCGAACCCCGGATGCTCGCGCTCCCGGCGGGTTTGACAATGACCGCGGCGTCGGCACCCTGCTCGCGGAGCGTCTCGGCGACCTCGTTCTGCGAACAGCGGCCGTAAGTGACGCCGACGGTCCACTCGCCGACGTGCTTGAACTCCGCGCGCGAGACGGCGAGGTCGATGAGTTTCCCTTTCTCGACGCGGCGGTGTTCGACGTACGCCAACGCCTCCTCGGGGAGGTCTGCACCGTACGCGCCGACGACGGCGACGTACTCCTCGTTGTCGACCCAGTAGGCGTAGTCGGCGAGGTCGTCGCTGCGGACGTCCTCGCGGATCCAGAGGTCGTGGTCGCGCGTCACCGCGGCGAGTTCCGCGAACTGCTCGGAGAACTCGTAGTCGAGCGAGCGGAGCGCCACGTCGGTCGTGCACTCCTCGTCGGAGTCGCCGACGACGAGGTCCACTCCCGCATTCCGGACCGCTGCGGCGACCTCGTCGTCCCACTGGTGGTGGTCGAACCAGCGGACGCTGTCGGCGTGGGCGACGAGCGCCTCCAGCGCCTCCTCGACGTACTCGTACCTGTCGGGACAGAGGTCGCAGACGTACGCGTCGATGCCGTCGTCGGCGTACTCGGCGACGCGTTCGAGCGCGTCCTCGACGTTGTGTGGGCTGGCACCGACGAGCGCCACCGGGGAGTCGGGGCCGTCGGCTTCCTCGTCTTCGTCATCCTCGTCGGTGACGGCGGGGCCGTCGTCTTCGAGACGGCTCTCGATATCTTCGAGGAACGGTTCGGGGTCGACCGCCGCGTCGTACAGCTCTCGAATCAGCGCCGCACAGCCGAGTCCGTCGGCATCGAGGTCGGCGACGACGACGGCTTCCGCGCCGTCGGCGGCCTCTTTCACGCGCTCGTCGGCGCGGTCTTCGTCGAGCGAGTCGGGGTAGAAAAAGCCCGTCCCGGGAAGCAGCGATTTCCGAGAGAGGGGGAGTCGGCCGGAGTCGATGAGGTCGTCGTCCATACTGTCCCGAAGTGGGGCGGAGTGAAAACGGCGGTGATTTGGCGAACGGCGTGAGACACAGTTCGAGAATCTCTGATTCTCGGTGGATTGCCGAGTTCACGAGGCAACCCGCGCCGAAAGCAGCCCATCTGACCGTGCCAGACGTGAGATCCGAAGCCGACCCCGACGCAGTCGCCGACTGCTCCCGAGTGAGCCGGGCCGTCGAGAACGGCGGCCCTGTCGGTAAAGCACTCGTTGACACAAGCGGTAGTCTGTCAGTAACTAACGTCAGACAATCCAAACTAAGGAGCGATGTCAGGGAGAGTGCAGGGGACGCAGTCGGGGGGAACGAAAGCGAGTGCGACGATGGGACTACCGGTGTACGCCGTCTCACAGCGGACGCCGTTGGCCGCATTCGACGACGGACTCGACCCGAGCGGGTGCGTCGTCGTTCTGAAGGACGAGCGGCCGCTCGGGGTGCGGAGTCCGGGGGAGCTGCGCCGTGACGAGTCGGACCCGCTGGCCCCCGAGACGGTCGGCGACCTCACGCCGGAGAAACCGCTCGTCGTCGGCGGGGCGACGAGCGTCGAGGCGTGTCTCGAACGGGCGTTGGCCGACGACGAGCGGTTCGTGCTCGTCGTCGACGACGCGGACCGCTTCGCAGGCGTCGTCGGCCGATGGCAGTTGCTCGCGGCGGCAGAGCGGGGCGAGGACGGCGCGCCCGTCGTCGAACTGCTCGTCGACGGCGCGGAGTAGCGAACCGAAAGTCGTCGGCAGTTCGGTGAACAACAGGGAACGCGAACCGGTTCAGACGCTCTCGGTGGTGTCGAGTTGCCGGACCGTCAGCACGGGGACCGGGCAGGTTCGGACGACGCGTTCGGCGACGCTACCGATGAGGAATCGGTTCTCGCCGTGTCGGCCGCGCGTCCCCGTCGCGACCACGTCGGCGTCGTGTTCGCGGGCGTAGTCGCCGATGACCGCCGCGGGGCGACCCTCGCGGACGGCCGTGGTCACGTCGCGGTCCGTCTCCGCGCGGACGGTTTCGAGCGCCTCCTCGCCGCGTTCGTGGAGCGCGTCGCGCATCTCCTCGCGGAGTCGCTCCGGCGACGAGTCGACCTCCCCGCTGTCGACGACGTAGAGCGCGTGCACCTCGGCGTCGAACGTCTCCGCGATGTCGAGTGCGACCGCCACCGCACGGCGAACGCTCTCGGACCCGTCCGTCGCGATGACGATGGTGTCGAACATACCGGCGCGTTCGCCCGGCCCCGGCATAAAACCACGCGCGACCGAAGAGACACCCGGAGTTCGGCCGCGACTGCGACGCCGCGGGGGGAGCGTTTTTGATGCAGGCCCGCAGAGAGAGGGGTATGACGACGCCCTTGGAACTCGACATCGTGCTGGTACCGGTCGACGGCAGCGACGAGTCGACAGTCGCCATCGAGTACGCCATCGGCATCGCCGAACGATACGACGCCGCCGTCCACGCCGTCTACGTGCTCGGCGAGGAGATGGTTCGCGCCATCGAGAGCGACGCCGTCGACGAGGAGGAGGTGGCCGCCGAGACAGAGGCGTTCACCGACAACGTCGCAGAGATGGCCGAGGAGCACGGCGTCGAGGTGACCACCTCCAACGCCTACGGCTTCTCGACGCGCGTGAAGACCCGCCACCCCGGCAGCGTCGTCCTCGACACCGCCGACGAGGTCGACGCCGACTTCATCGTCGTCCCGCGAGAACCCGTCTCCGGCGACCCCGGCGAGGTACTGGAGAAAGCCGCCGAGTACGTGCTGTTGTACGCGAGTCAGCCCGTCCTGTCGGTCTGAGGCGGGGAGCGCGATTCAGACCGCGTCCCGTTCCGCCTCGATTCGCTCGACGTACGCGTCGGTTATCGTCGAGAGAATCGCCTCGCCCGCCTCGGGCGTCGCCTCCCGCGGGTCGCCGAGGACACCGTTTTCGGTTATCGCCCTGAACCCCTCGCTGAGCAGCCGTGAGACCGAGATGTCGCCCTCGCGGCCGAGTTCGAGTCGGTCGGTCCGGACGAGTCCCTCGTCGACGGCCATCACCATCGCCGTCTCCGCCGCACCCGCGTGAATCACCGGCTCCTCGTAGTCGACGCCGGCCTCCCGAAGTCCCTCGTTCATCAGTTCCATCAAGCTGTCGAGCTCCGCGAGCGCGACGACGTTCGCGTCGAGTTCGCGCGCGATCTCGGGTGCGACGGTGTTGACCGGCGCGAAGTTCCCGCCGTGGGTCGGGACGAGCACCAGATGCTCGAAGCCGTGGGCGTCCAGTGACCGACAGTACGACCGAATCAGCTCCATCAGCGTCTCCGGTGGAATCGTAATCGTGCCGGGAAAGTCCATGTGATGGCCCGAACAGCCGGGTCGGATCGTCGGCGCGGCGACGGCGTCGCCCAACTCCTCGGCGAGACGCCGCGAGAGTTCGTCGCCCGCGAGGGTGTCCATGACGAGCGGCAGATGCGGTCCGTGCTGTTCGACGGAGCCGACGGCGATGATCGCGGTTCGCGTTCCCTCGTCGAGCGCCGTCTCTACCTCCGTCCACGTCAAGTTCTCCAGCAACACGGTCTGCGTGTGAGACATACACAGAGTGGTAGACGGTGACGTGCTTAGTGGTACGCTTCTCGGAAGAACGCGCTCGGACGAGTCGGCGGGCGTCTGCGAAAGTCGAGCCCACACCGGGGAAACCGGTCAGTTCAGCCGGAGCGCCATCTCCAACTCGAAGCTCTCGGCGTTGCTCGTCTCGAAGCCGATCTTCTTGTAGAGCGCGACGGCCGCGCGGTTCCACCGCTCGACGGTGAGCCACACCTTCTCGACATCGCTGGCCTGTCCGTGTCCGAGCAGCGCCTCGATGAGGTGCGTGCCGATCCCCGCGCGCTGGTACGTCTGGAGGACGAAGATGGCGAGTTCGTAGGCGTCTTCGTCGGGGACGAGCGTCGCGTGTCCAGCCGCCTCGTCGCCGCACCAGGCGACGACGTTCAGACAGTCCGAGCCGAGGATCGTGTCGAGCCACGACCGAATGCGCTCCTCGCGACCCGGTGGGATGCCCTGCGCGCGGTCGGCGGGGTCGAACTCGGCGTACATCTCGACGAGACGTTCGTACTCGTCGCCGGCGGGGTCGTAGGCGCGAACCTCGATGGAGCGGCCCTCGCGGTCCTCGAACTCGATGGGCGGCGCGTCGAACGGTCCCGCCGGTTCGTCCGGGTAGAGACGTTCTCTCGTCATCGCACTAGCTTCACCGTCTTGTGGGAGTTCAGGAGCACGAACTCGGCGATGCTTCCGATGCTAATCTTGCCCATCGGACTGCGCTGGCCGCCGCCGAGAACGACCTGGTCGAAGCCGCCGCTCTCGGCGAGGTCGACGAGGCTGCTCCCGGGGTCGCCCTCGACGTGCTGGATTTCGGCGTCGATAGCGGCGTCGTCGAGTCGTTCCCGAACGCGTATCTCGATCTCCTTCGGCGTCGCGTCGGAGTCCGGGTTGTCGACGATGGCGACGGTGAGGTCGTCGTCGGCCGCGACCGCCCGCTCGACCGTCCGTTCGAGCGCGTGATACGAGTCCTCGCTCCCGCCGATTCCGAGTAAGACCTTCATATGCGAGGCAGTCGTAGGCGGGGGCCAAAACAGTTGCCGCCGAATCCGGCCTCCTCGGGGTCGCTCGTCCGCGCGGGCGTCCGCTTCTCGGCCCCGCTCGGTCGACGCCGACAACCCTTTTGTACCCGGTTCACAAGGGCGGAGTATGGCAGACGACCCCGCGACGCCCCCGGAGTCGCCGGAACGAGAGACGACCAACGGCGCGCGCGACGAGGCAGTCGGTGCCGAGGAGCGCACGGCCGAATCGGCGGAATCGGCGGAATCGGCGGAATCGACAGCGTCGGCGACGACGGAGCGAACAGCGCCCGAGGAAGCGACGAACGGCGAGGACGACGGCCGAGTCGACGCCGAGGGAGGCGACGCCAGCGAGTCGGACGACGCCGACACCCCCACCGGAGACGCCGAAACCGAGGACGTCCCCGAGGACGTGCAGAAGTACGCCCGCTTCAAGAAGATGGACGGCGCGCAGTACGACCGCGTCAACGGGTTCCTCCGCGACCGGACGTACATCACCGCCCGCGAGTGGGCCATCGCCCGCCTCTGTGCGGACTTCCGGACCGAGACGGGCGTCGAGATGACGAAAATCGGCGAGAACCTCCCTCGTCTCGTGCCCTTCATGACCGACACCTACACCCCGCAGGCGGTCAACCAGGCCCGCTCATCCTTCGAGGGGAAGGTGAAGAAGTCGGGCGCGACGTTCCTCTACGGCGCGATGAGCGGCTTCTTCACCGCCGAAGAACTCGACGAAACGATGTACGAGGTGACCGAAATCGCGAAGTTCCTCCTGGAAGTCGAAGGCGTCGACCTGGCCGTCGCCGAGGAACTCGACGCCGAGGAGCGGATCTCGAGCGTCATGCGCGAGGTCCGCCAGTCGAGCGCGCAGTTGCGCGCCGAGGAAGTGGAGTGTCCCGAGTGCGGCCACGTCCACGAACCGAAACAGGAGTAGTCGTCCGACCGCCGGCGTCCGAAGTCGCCGTCAGCAGGTCGCGGCGACCGTCTCGTACGTTTCCCCGTCGTACTCGACGATTCGCGGCGCGCTCCACGTGTCGGGCAGCGACTCCATCGAGAGCGTCCCGTTCTCGCGGGCGCGGTCGAACTCGGCCCGTCGGTCCGCGGAGAGATTCTCGTACGCCAGCGTCCGGTCGGCCTCCGCGGCCCGGTGCTCGTCGGCGACTTCGACGTGCAGTAGGTACGGACAGTCGGTGTAGGCGGTCGTCGAACGGTCGTCGGTGGTCGGGGTCGGCGACGTCGTCGCCGGCGATTCGGTCGGGGATTCCGTCGCGGTCGTCTGGGGGGAGTCGTCCGCCGACGGGACGCCGGTGCAGCCGGCGACGAGGAGGCCGAAGACGACGAACGGGAGGGCGTATCGACGCATAGGGAAAGAAACGACCCGTCCGGCAAGTGCTTTCCGTGCGGGAGTCGGGTCGGGCGGCCGACGTCGAGTCGGCCCACAGTACTTCATGGCTGGACGACGACTCTCCCCTATGGTCGACAAAGAACTCGGAGAGGCGACTATCGTCTACGAAGACCCCGACGACGGAACCGTCGAGAAGAACGTTCAGAACGAACACGTGGCGTACTTCCAGGACCACTGGCTGGTGAAAATCGGCGAGGACGACGAGGGGCGCGACATCGTCCGTCGGATTCCGGCGAACCGGGTGTACCACGTCGAGCGAACCGTCGAGAAGTTCGAAGAGGAGGTCAAGACCGTCCGCGACCAGGTGCAGTCGTTCACCGACGACCTGCGGTCGAGACTCCTCGGCAGCGGCGGAAGCGGCGACGGCGGAAGCGACGAACCGCTCAGCATCAACGTGGAGAACGAGAACGACGAGTCGAACCGGTAATCGGTCGCGTACCGCTCGGCGGTACGCCGTCGACGGCGTCTCCTCGGTGCCGAACCGGGAACCCCTGGCTCTTCCACTCGCTCGGCGAAGCTCTGTACCGAAAATCTGTAAATTACCCCTCGAACCCGTCCTCCCACCGGAACGTCCCGTTTCGCTGGACGACCTCGCCGTCGACTTCGATGGTGGAGCGCTCGCTCATGTCAGTAATCATGTCGAGGTGGACCGCCGACTGGTTCCCTTCCTCGCCCTCGGGGAGACAGGCGTCGTACGCTCGGCCGACCGCGAGGTGGACGGTGTCGCCCATCTTCTCGTCGAAGAGGACGCTGTCGGTGAAGCGGTCGATGCCGCGGTTCATCCCGATGCCGAGCTCACCGAGGCGGCGCGCGCCCTCGTCGGTGTCGAGGATGTCGGCGAGCACGTCCTCGTTCTGGCCGGCGCTGAAGTCGACGACTTCCCCGTCTTCGAAGGTGAGGTGGACGTCGGTGATGCGCTTGCTCCGGTGAGTCATCGGCACGTCGAAGAACGCCTCTCCCTCGGTGGCGTACGGGGCCGTGAAGACTTCGCCCGAGGGGAGGTTGTGCGAGTCGTAGGCGACGGAGGCGGCGGAGTTCACGGCGGTCCGCCCCTCGATGGACACGGTGAGATCGGTTTGCTCCTTCTCGATTCGGACTTCGCTCCCGGCGTCGAGCACCGCTTTCATCTGCGCCATCTCGTCGGCGAGCGACCCCCAGTCGCGCAGCACGGCGTCGTAGACGAACTGCTGGTACTCCTCGTAGGCCATCCCGGCCTGCTGGGCGAGCGAGCGCGTGGGGTGGACCGTCGCCACCCAGTCGGTGGCCATCCGCGCCTCCCGAATTTCTTCGCGTGCGCGGGCGAACGTGCGCTGGGTCTCGCCGGGCACGTCAGCGCTCGCCGTCGTGTTTCGGCCGCCGCCGAGGCGGAGATAGGCGTCGGCGTGCTCCAGCAGCGCGAGTTCGTGCGCGGGGTCGGCGTCGAACTCGCCGTCGTGGTTCTTCAGGTAGGCGCGCGACACCTCCGCGGAGTCGTAGAGGGTGACGACGTTCGCCCCGCGCTCGCCGAGTTTCTCGGCGACGGCGACGGCGAGGTCGTGGGCGTCTTCGGCGACGCTGACGATTACGTCGTCGCCGGCTTCGATGCGCGCGCTCCAGTCGACGAGCACCGCGGCGTGCTCGCGTACGCGTTCGTCCATGCGCTGGTGGAGGCGGGATATGTGGAAAAAGCAGAGGGGTTCGGCGCAGGTCGCTCTCAGTCCGTCGCGACGCTCCGACAGACCTGCCCGAGTTCCTCGACCGATTCGACGAGTCGCGGCGTCCACCGGTTCAGAACGGTGCCGTCGAGGACGTGGACGTTCCCCCGTTCGACCGCCGGGAGGGACTCCCAACCCGGCCGCGAGGCGAGTTCGTCGAGGCGCGCTCGCGTCTGCTCGGGGTCGTAGCTGCACGGCGCGACGACGAGCACCTCCGGCGCATCGTCGACGAGATCGGCCCACTCGACGGCGACGCTCGACTGCCCCGGTTCGGCGAGACCGTACTCGCCGCCCGCGGCGGCGACGACCTCGGGGACCCAGTTGCCGGCGACCCGCAGCGGGTCCATCCACTCGACGACGGCGACGCGCGGCGCGTCGACGGGGCGCTCGCGCCAAACGGCGTCGATGCGCCGCCGACAGCGTTCGACGACCGCCTCCGCGCGCTCGACGCGCCCCGTCGCGTCACCGACCTCGGCGACGCAGTCGAAGACGTCGCCGAGCGTGCTCGCCGAGAGCCCGAGCACCTCGATCTCGGCGTCGCCGAGCGTCTCCCGAACGAGCGTCTCGTCGACGGCGCAGACGCCGCAGACCGACTGGCTCAACACGAGGTCCGGCTGGAGTTCCAGAAGCAGGTCGCGGTCGACCTCGTAGGCGCCGCCCTCGCGTCGGGCCTCCCCCACGGAGCGGTGGCGGTCCGCGCTACTCTCGCCGGTGACGCGCGACCGGTCGATGACGGGGCGGTCGTCGACGGCCGCCGGAAAGTCGCAGGCGTGCGACACCGCGACCGGTTCGACGCCCAGCGCGTAGCAGATCTCGGTGCCCGACGGGGAGGTCGAGACGACTTTCGGCTTCGGTCGCGGGTCGTCGGGAAAGAGCGACCCCGTCATCCCCTCGTTCGTCATCGTCTCATCTCCGTCCCCGCGCGGCGAACGCGAGCGAGACGAACGCTAGTGCGCTGGCGGCAGCGCCGACGCCGAATCCCGGCGCTTCGGCCCCGCTCTGCGACTCTCCGTCGGCGTCAGTAGCGCCGGTGGTCTCCGACTCGGCGGTGTCGTCGCTCGCAGTCGACGTCGTCTCGTTCGTCCCGTTCCCCTCGGTCGTCCCGTTCGCGGACAGCTCCTCGCCCTCCGCCGTCGACGATTCCACGGCCCGCTCGTAGGCATCGGGGTGGAACGCCGAGGCGAGCTGCGTTATCGCTCGTTCGATTCTCGGCGCGGGGCGGTTGAGGTGCTCGATGGGAACGACGACGACCTGATCGTTTCGGACCGCTGTCGTGCTGTTGTACGCCTCGGTCCGCGGGACGGTCGGGTCGTCGGAGTTCCGGAGAACCCAGTCGGGGTCGGCGTCGACGACGAGTTCGTCGCTGACGCGCTTGTAGCCGGTGACGTTCGCCTCCGCGGCGACGTTGTCGCCGCCGGCGGTCTCGATTATCGTGTCGATGAACGTCCCCTCACCGGCGGTGTAACCGTAGAACGTGTAGATGACGTCCGGGCGGTCGCGGTCCTCGACGGCGTCGCGGACCGTCGAGACGTTCTCGTCGAACGCCGCGGCTCTCGTCTCGGCGTCGTCGCACGCGCCGACGAGGCGACCGGTCAACCGCGTCTTCTCGGAGACGTCTTCGACGGTTTCGGCCTCCTCGAAGTGGTAGACGGTCACTCCGGCCTCGCGGAGTTTCTCGACGGTCTCCGCCGAGGTGGCGTTCGGCGCCAACACGAGGTCGGGTTCGAGGCTGACCACCGTCTCCGCGTCGACGATGTCCTCGGTCGTCGAGACGTTCGTCGCCGCTTCGGCGCCGTCGAGGTTCGAGGCGTACTTCGTCAGGCCGACGACCTTCTCGCGCGCGCCGATCTCCCACATCGTCTGCGCCGCGCTCGGGTTTAGCGTCACCACCCGCTGCGGCTCCTCGTCGAGCGTCACCTCGGTGCCCGTCGCGTCACGCTCCGTCAGCGGAAACGAACAGTCGCCGCTCGTCTGCATCGCCTCCACCGTCGTTGCGCCGGCCGAATCCTCCGCCGCGACGCTCCCTACTGCGCCCACCGCGGGCGTGAGGGCGAGTGCGAGAGCGAGCGCGACCGTCAACAGCGTCCGTCGTGTCGATTGCACAGTATCGGCACAGACGAAGTAACTCAATAAAACTTTGTCTAACGAAATCACAGTTGTTGTATGGCCGATGCGTCGGAGTCGAGCGGAGAGCGGAGAGATGAAGAGCAGAGGGACGGAACGGATCCGGGAGAAGAAGCGGCGGCCGCGCCGGAGTCCGGGCGGACCGAGAGGGGGGAGTGCGCGGCGTACGTTCCGGCCGTCGGTGTCGGACCGGGCGACCCGCGGTATCTCACCGAGCGCGCCGCGGAGTTACTGGCCGACGCCGACGTCGTCGTCGGCTTCGACACGGTGCTCGACCTCGTCCGCGACCGGACCGACGCCGCGTTCGTCCGCTGTTCGTACGGCGACCAGTCCGTCCGGTTGGCCGAGTTCGCCGAGCGTGTGGCCGACGGCGACCGCGGCGTCGCGGTGCTGTGGGGCGATCCGAACGTCTCGGGCTACCAGTTCCTCGGCCGCGTCGAGCGTGCCGTCGACCGACCGGTTCGCGTCGTTCCGGGCGTCTCGGCGGTGCAGGTCGCCGCCGCACGGGCGCGGACGCCGCTGGAGCAGTCGACGGTCGTCTCGCTGCACAAACGCGGGGAACTCGCGGTCGAGGTTGACCGAATCGCGGCGGATATCGGAGAGCGGCACCTGCTCGTTATCCCTCGGCCGCCCGACTGGATGCCCGAGCGCGTCGCCGCGCACTTGCTCGACGCCGGCGCGAATCACGAACGCGAGGTGCTCGTCTTCGAGTGCTTGACCTTTCCGACCGAGTCGCGGACGACGACGACGCTCGGGGCGTTGGCCGCGACCGGTGAGGGAGACGAGCGCGCCGAAAACGGCGAGAACGAGGGGTTCGGCGGGAACGGCGATCGTCCGCCGGAGAGTTCGTTCGACGACCTGACCGTACTGGTCGTGCGTCGGTGACGGTGCGTCGGAAATCGTCCGCATCCGCCGTTCGCTCCCGCGGCCGCCGACCCCGTCACCCGTCGAACATCGAGAGGACGCGAGTGAGGTCCTCGCCGTACTGGACGAGTGCGTCCTCCAACCGGACGGCGCCGACGAAGTCGCCCGCGTCGTCGACGACGGCGGCGCGGCGGGCGTTCTCGTCCGCGAGGTGCGCGACCAGCGCCGAGAGGTCCTCGGACTCGCGGACGGTAACGAGGTCGCCCGACAGCACGTCTTCGGCAGTTTTCCCGTCGAGTTCCTCGCCGGCGACGTACGCGCGGCCGATGTCGGCGGGCGTCAGCAGTCCGAGCGGGCGCTGCTCGTCGAGGACAGCGACGAGTTCGAGCGCCCCCTCACGCATCGCGGCGGTCACGTCTCCCACGGGCGTCGTCGGCGCGGCGGTCGCGACGGTCGTGTCGAGGATGTCGGTGAGCGTCATGTCGAGAGGTGTACGAGAGCCGGGAGCGTAAGTGCAGCGACGGTCACGCTGTGAGCAGGTGTGCGGCGACGCGCTGGGACGACGGTGGCGCGTGGACGGTCCCGACGAACCACAACCCCTTACCTCCCTCCCGTGAACCTCCGACCATGCAACTGGGCGTCATCGGACTGGGTCGCATGGGTCAGATCGTCGTGAACCGAGTCGCCGACGCGGGCCACGACGTGGTCGCGTTCGACCTCGACGAAGCAGCAGTGAACGCCGCCGCCGACGCGGGTGCAGAGCCCGCCGAGAGCGTCGAGGACCTCGTCGAGAAACTGGGCGAGGAGAAGCGCATCTGGCTGATGGTCCCCGCTGGGGACGCCGTCGATGCGACGCTCGCCGACCTCGACGCGTATCTCGACGACGACGACGTGGTCGTCGACGGCGGCAACTCCCATTTCGAGCGCTCCCTCGAACGCGCGAAGGCCTGCCGGGCGGCGTACCTCGACTGCGGAACCAGCGGCGGCCCCGCGGGCGCGGAACTCGGCTTCTCGCTGATGGTCGGCGGTCCGCAGTGGGCGTACGACGAACTGACGCCCGTCTTCGACGCCGTCGCAACTGGTCCCGACGGCCACGACCGGATGGGCGAGTCGGGGTCGGGCCACTACGTGAAGATGGTCCACAACGGCGTCGAGTACGCGCTGATGCAGGCGTACGGCGAGGGCTTCGAACTCCTCGCGGACGGTCGCTACGACCTCGACCTCGAAGCCGTCTCGCGGACGTGGAACAACGGCGCGGTCATCCGGTCGTGGCTACTCGAACTCTGCGAGGAGGCGTTCGCCGAAGAAGGAACGGACCTCGGCGACGTCGCCGACCACATCGCGGGCGGGTCGACGGGCACGTGGACCGTCCAGGAGGCGCTCGAACAGGAGGTGCCCGTGCCACTCATCTATCAGGCGCTCGCCGAACGCTTCGACAGCCGAAACGAGGGACGGTTCTCGCGACGGTTGGCGAATCGGCTCCGTTACGGCTTCGGGCGGCACGAAGTCGCGCGCGAGTGAGCATCCCTGCGTCCGGGAAACTCTTTGAGGCGGACGCGAGCGCGAGGCTATCTCCTCAGCGTGCGTCGTAGTGTGTGTAGAGGTACGAACGATGACATCGGTTTTCGGACGTTTCGAGGGTTACCTTCGCGGTGGTGCCCTCTTGATTGGCTACGGACTGACAATTGCCGCCACGGCGCTTCTCGCGGCCGTCGTCGCGCTCTACGTGATGCAAGTGGTTCCGCGAGGGGTACTCAGCTGGTACGGATTGGCGTTCGGCGCGGGTCTCGTCGGCGCAGCGCCGGTGGTCGCCGACCATCTACTCGGGCGACTCTTCGAGGCCCGTCGACTCGCACGTGCCCGGCGGCGACAGCACGCCGTCTCGCCATCGACAACGAGTCCGTAAAGTCACAGCGAGAAACTGAGAACAACGTTATTTGATCGGCCAGCGTACACTCGTCTATGGATAGAGCTAGCGTATCAGTTCGTCTGTACCGCGTTCTGAGTCGTGTTCGGTACGCGGCCATCGGCGGGGCGATCGGTGGTGCAGTCGGGGGAATCGTGAGCAAGAAAGCCGCCAGCACGGGTGCGGCCGTCGGCGCACTCGTCGGGGCGACGTTCGGCGAGACGAGGGTGACCGCTCGAAGCCGTTTCGACCGGATGAAAGAGCGCGGCGAGGAAGAACTCAAACGGATTCCGCTGGAGTAGTCGACTCACGGGAGGATTCGATTTCCGGCTCTCCTCGCGCACGGCTCTGCGAGAGCGGCCGTAGCGTCGGTGAGCCGTCGGTGGAATCACAACTGTTGTAAACCAGCACTCCGTAGCCGCCGATATGGCTCTCATCGACCCAGTGGCGCTAGGACTGGGCGCGGCGCTGACGGCGCTCGCCGTCGCGATGCACTTCTCCAAGGGAACGGGGTGGGCGGCCACCGCCGACATCTCCCAAGAGGTGCTCGAACAGCGCGCGTCGACGGTCCCCGAGACGGACTTTCCCGAACCGATGAACCGCTCTATCGGCGGCGGCGGTGCCGTCGCCGTCGGTGGCGCGGCAGCGGGCGAGGAGGGCGAACTCGAAGAGGGTGAAGCCCAAGAGGAGAGTTCGAGTCCCGCCGACATCCCCGAGGACGAAGTCGAATACTTCGAGGTCGAGTTCGTCAAGGAGGGTGCGACCATCGAGATTCCGAACAATCAGACCGTCCTCGAATCCGGCGAAGAGGAGGGCTGGGACCTTCCGTACGCCTGCCGACAGGGGCAGTGTGTCTCCTGTGCGGGGCAGATTACCTCCGGCGGCAACTCCGAGGACTACGTCGTCCACGACAACCAGCAGATGCTCGACGACGGCGAACTCGACGACGGCTACACGCTCACCTGCGTCGCCTACCCGCGTGCGGACTTCTCCATCGAGACCGGAACCGCGCCGTAATCGGTCGACGAGTTTCGGATTTCTTCTCTCTTCTGTCGATAGCTGTCAAACGATTGCCAATGCCGAGAGACAGGTCACAACCGTTATAGCCAGTTGTCCTGTACGTTTGGGTGAGGGCCCGTAGCTCAGTGGACAGAGTGCTTGGTTCCGGACCAAGATGTCGCGGGTTCAAATCCCGTCGGGTCCGTTCTAATTCATAGCGCTTCCGGATCAACAGACGGCGGAGAGGTGCTTATAAAGAACACCTCCCTCCACCCTCTGGAGTTCGTTATGTAGTATGGCGGCGGCACTGCCGTCTTGCGGTTCGCTGGAATCAAATGGTACGTAGTCTGACTTAATTCTAGCGGTGAGGAGAATCGCCACTTCAGTAGAGATCTCCGTGGAGAAGGATGAATCAGGGATAGTCCAGAGACATCGATATACAAAGCATTGAAAATATGCATTTGCCCGAATTTTAGAGCGCTTTCCTATGTGGAAGCTAACGCACTTGGGACTCCGTAGTTAGCTCACCAACGTCGGCTTTCATCCGCAACGCGATTTGTTTTGAGATTCCATCAATAGCGAGGAGATTCTCCATCGTCGCTTTCTGTACATCTATAACCGAGGTCAACCCGGCATCGTAGAGTATCGACGCTTCAGTCGCTGTCACGCCACTAATCCCGGTGAGTTCGGCAACTGCGTCATCTCTCGACAACTCCGAACTAAGCTCAATGCGCTCAGCCAGATCGAGGGCGCTCTCCCACGTCCCAAACCGAGTCTCTACCGTTGAAACGGACATTGAACCTTGGTCGTTCATCTCGGCCTTGGTCGGGTATCGACCGAATGTCCTCGTCAGTTCGGCGACCGACTCAAGGATATCGACACGAGTGTATTTGCGTCGATTTCTGGAGGCCCAGTCGACCGGTTCCAAGTTAGCTGCACGAAGTGCATCCTCCCACGAGCCGAACATCTCTACGTACTCGTCTGAGGGGTACCTCCCACAGGCGTCGACGAACTCTTCTCGCGGGGATTCTCCGATGGTCACCGCCAGTTCTTGGAGTTCATCAACGAGCCTAGTACGGCTTGCTCCGGAAATGTCGTACCCAGACCGTTCGATAGCGTTTCGCAACTCTGTGAGACGTCTTTCCGTCTCACGGTGTCTTTCCTCGAGATTCGCGGCATTTTGCAGCTGCGAATTACCGATTATTTCCTTGGCCGTATCCAGCGAGTCGCGAGCGGTCATCCAGCTCTCGTTCGCTGCACTCGCGTCCTCAATATCGAGTTGCTGGTGGCTCTTCGAGATGAGTTGATTTGCTCTGTCGAGATGCTGGGCAGCCTCCGACGAGCGGCGCTTTAGATACGTTTCGAGAGACGACTCGGCATTCGACCTGTACTCACAGAGTGTGTCTAGGCGTTGCTTGATCTCCCATTGTTCTGCTAAGTCGGATCTCTGAGCCCACTGTTCGGCGTCAGATAGATGTTCTATCGCCTCAGTGAACCCCTTCGCTGCGTCATCGTACGCGTTGGTTTCGAGGTGGTCAATGGCTCGAGCGACTGCTTTCTCTGCGCGTTCCATCAAGCTCCAACAAATACTGAAATGCTTCCGTCGGAGCGCGTCGGAGCGCTCGCTTTCCAAACGGCGAGATAACTGTCTGACCTGTTTACCAGCATCGCTTCGGTCGACTTTTCCGACGAGTTCAGTCGCCGCATTTAGCTCTTGTTTCGCGTGCCCAAAGTGTCCACTCGAACTTTGATACGAGCCCTCTTTACTCGCTTCGACGCCAGCTTTGATCTGCTCTTCGACCGATTCAATCAACGAATCGAATTCTAGTGAGTTTCGATACCGCTCAACTAACTCTTCGGTCTCCTCGGCTTGGTTCGCCAAGCACTCCAACCGTTCTTGTGCTGCTCCGCCGACACTCTCGACGATGGGTTGAACCGTTTTGATGGTACTTACTGCCGACTCGAGATGATCAACTGAAGCTTCAATGTCGACCGCGGTCGTATCCTCACCGAGGCCATTGATTGCGTGCTCGATATCACGCTCTGCTTCATCGAGTCGTTTTTCGATTTTCTGTGTCTCAAGTTCAGCGTGTATCTGATTGTCCAGTCTGTCGAGCTTTTCTCTACGGCGCTCGACTGGTTGAGTCCATTCGTGTTCGCTCAACTGCGTGGTGATTTGATTTGCCGCATCGAGGTGTTTCTTACCACGATTCACGTGGTCGAGTGCAGAGGTGAAATTTCCATCTTGAATCGCTGATTCGCTAATTCCGATCTGCTCGTTACAGGCAGTAATCGAAGAGAGAAGTCGTATAGACTGATTTACACGTGTCAACTGGTTGTGGAGTTCGTCGACTTGTGTGGAAAGTTCCACTTGAAACTCGTTCTCTACGAGCGAGCGTAGTTTACTCTCTACTTCATCAGTAATCTGATCTGCCTTTTGTAACTCAGATCCCGTCTCCTCGTCTTTTCCGTCTAGAAGGTTTGTGCGCGCTTTGACAACTGCGTCCTCAGCCTTTTCCAGTAGACCAACACTCTCATCGTGAAGGCAGACCCAGTCGTTTAGCTTCGAATACTTCGTGTGTGCCTTCCCGTGTTGAACTTCCAGGAAATTCTCGACTAGAGACTCAGCAGAACGGCGGAGGCGTCGCTCTGTTTTCTCTCCAATCCGAGGGATATGAGAGAGAGAATTGGCTTCGACGATGTCTACTGGCGACTCGATGCCGTGGTCACGTAGTGAGTCTGCTCGCTGTTCCCCAATACCATCTATGTCAGTTAGTGTTGGCTGAGGTATCGGCGAGCCAAGGAAGTCAATATCGTTGTAGGTGATGTCTTCCGACTCTGCGAGATCTACGGCCTGCTCGACATTTTTCGTGGCCTCTTGGTACGTCTTACACGCGTTTTGAGCCGACTGGGACAGGAGTTCGTCCCCTTCCTGCATTTGAATGTAGCCGACTGTCAGCGTTGTTTGGAAATAGCCACGCCAATATTTCGAGGATACCGTTTCGACGGGCGGTAAGGCGTCTCCAGAGGACGATGTAACTGTGAGAGTTGCTGACGAGAGATCCTCTATTGCGGGTTCGAGTGTGCGATATATCTCTAGTGCTGAATCGAAGTTTTCAGCCTCGTACTCATTTTCAGCCGCGTCCAGTTTTTCCTTGACAAGTTCGATTGAGCTAGATAGCGTTTCCCACTCAGCAGTCCCCTTCTCAACCCGTGTCCGTAATTCATCGATAGCTGTAAGGTAAGACTCAACTTCCGTTCGGAGCCTCTCTGATTCTACATCGTCTACGAGAAATTGGTACGTCTGTTCGAGCGATTCAACGCGGACCGTTGCACTCTCTACTGCACCCTTATTGAGGTCGTCGTCGATACGCTCTCGTTCTTGTGCCAAGTGTTCCTTTGCCGCAGTCTCAACCGATGCTACCGCCTGTTTCCGTCGATACGTTACCCATCCAAACGAGATGAGAAGTCCGAGCAGAATATACGAAATAAAACTGGTGAGTGCGAGAGCCGTGGCCTGTTCAAAATCCCAGAGTAGAGCGCCGACAATCGCTACAATCACCATTAACACACCGGCTTTCAGTAATCGCGACCGGCGGTTCCACTGCGTAAGCCGACTAACTTCGGCTTCGATTCGTAAATTCATTGTAACGTGCTCGCGTCGAATGCGCCCTTATTGTTAGTGACATGTTTGGAGAGGGCTTTCTTGACCGCCATCTGAGCGAACTCGCTGGACGATACTCCGGTTGACGCGAGCGCGACTCGCAGCACTGAACAGAGTACTGGGTTGATCTCGACGGCGCTCAAGAAGTCTGTGTTCGAATCAGATTCACTGTCGCCTATTTTCGTAATCTCAATTTCTTCGAGTCCTTCTCGAATGGCCTGTTCAATGAATCGACTATCGTGACCGATAGAGGCGTTCCCCTCAACGTGCTCTGAAACGGCCTTCAAGAGAGTCATTGGAAGCTCAATCTTCGAATCACTGTGACTCGAAACGTAGTTCGTCCTGTTCGATGGTCGTGTGCCAGACGTGAGCTGAGGGTCCATTTTGAGGAGAACTGACTCCTCACTTCCGCGGATCTCTTCACAGATGCCGAGAAGTCGTTCTCGAGCGTTTTCGTTCGTCGGCCAGGAGTAGGAATCCGATTCAAGAATCCCGTGCGCTCCGTGCTGTTCGAGTTGGTAGAGTGACTCGTCGACACCAACCCCCATCGTCTCGAACCCAGGTCGGGCGTCGAACGATTCTCCCCAAGTGACGAGCTGACTCGCCATGTCGAGCAATTCCTGTCCGTCCTCTTTGAGGAGTACTGCGTCCTCCTCTGTAGGAATCCCGACAACGTGGTAAAAGGTCGCTCGTTTGTCGCCATCAGGGTTCCTAAGGATTCGACCAATTCGTTGGACGAGCGAGTGGCTAAGGCGACCGCTTGAACGGTTGATCCCGACGTCTGCGGTTTTGATGTCGACACCCTCTCCGAGTGTGGAGGCGGTTCCGATAATCACACCCACCTCCCGCTTCTCGTCGAACGACTCGATTGCCTCAAGCGGGTCACCATCGTAACTATCGAGGTCGATCACGAGGTCGTCGAAGTTTTCGCCCAGTTCTCTGCGCAGTCCCGAGACGACGGTTTCAATCTCATCTCCGGAGTTGAGGAGGACTACGCATTTGTGGTCGTGAACGTGGTTTAGCGTGATGGTCGTGATCGCAGAGAGCGTCGGCGAGAGATTGTACTTTGTCAACCCCCGAGACTTGGTTGCAGCAGAGAACTTCCGGAAGTTGTCGTCGCGCTCCTTCACTTCTCGACCGTATCGAGATTGCGTAACAGACCGTGCCTCAGAGAGCGAATTGAAAGACAACTGGGCATCAGCTACGTCTTCGAGAACTGACGCTGCTGATCCGTCGGAGTACTGGTCATAACCGGTACGATACTGCTCTGTCACCTCGGCGAGCGTCGATTGGCCTTCGAACGGGACAATTCTGACGTGCCAATCACACTGGGGGATAATCCCGACACGCTGGCCGTCTCGGAGGGAGAACTCGAACAGTTTCGGTATCTGACGTCGCTCAAGTGTGTTACTGTTCTTCTCGTTGAGCGATCCCGAGAGCGCCAGTAAATGACCACTCATCTGGTCCAAGAGAGCACCAAAGCCGCTTCCTCCGACGTAGTGGTGCGTCTCGTCGAGGACGACGAGGTCAGCATCGGGGACGTCTCTTTCTAACAACCGATTTGGCGTCCAGAAATGCACCTCTCCCCACGAATAGCGAGCCGTGTATTCTCCGTCGCTAGCTGACGCCTCTTTCGGGATATTGAGATGCCGGTCGAACTCTCGCTTCCACTGGTCGAGGATGACCGACCGGTGTGCGACGACGACCACGGTTGCATCACCGTCTGTGTCTGGACGGAGATTCTTTCGCGTGAGATCGGTATCATTCGGATGTAAGTCCCCGAAGTGATGTGCGATGGTTGCAAGGCCGAGGAACGTCTTCCCAGTTGCAGTCGCCATGTCGACGTATCCTCGACAGCCGGAGTCAAGCCATTCGGCGAGTGCCTCTCGTTGGTGCTCCCAGAGTGGGGTCACCATCTTCGGTTGTTCAAGTAGCTGTAGGAGGCTTTCTCCCGACCGTCGACTCTCTTCTGAGATTTCTACTAACGCATCTACAAACGCATCGCTCCGCGGACGACAGAAGAGTTCAGCCATGAGGTCGGTTACGGCTGCTCCTTCCGGAAGACGAATCCGCTCGAAGTCTGTATAGTCGAACTTCTGGTCGGCGACTGCCCCAATCATCGCCTTGTTCAGTACAGCCTCCACCGCTCGGCTCGTCGAAGTGTAGTTCGTATGTCGTGAGGACTCAATATCCTCTTTTAATCCATTGAGCGCCCACATGACGATTCCGAGGTCACGACCAGATACGCTTCCAACAGGGAGGCTCGTCTCCGAACGTTGTCTTCCGGTTGTCCGTGCCAGTCCTCGTCGATATAGATCACCCGTCTCACTTGAAAAATCTCCCTTCGTGAGATTTGTGTCGCCAATCGTTATGCCTTCCATCACCAACGTCGCTGACTCATCAATGTACGAGGGCCACTGTGCTTCGGGCATCCCTCCGAGCCACTCCTTTTGGAATATCTCGCGCGGAGTTTTCTGATCAGCAATGGAGTCCGCAAGCTTATCGATATTCATTCGATCCCTCCCTCGTCAATCCCTTTGGAAGGACCCGTGCTACAGATAAGGTATGAAGCGTGCCACACCTACTCATTCGCGTATGATATTCATATCATTGTATAACAATGTATCGATTATATACCAGTTGGTGGGATAATTAGAGTAGTTTGACCAGGAAAACTCACCTAGAGGATAGCCGCGGTGTTAGTCCCCGCCGAAATTAGTCGAATCGTGAGGGAACTTCGACGATGTGAATGGTGTGCCGAGACTTGGTACCGTACGTAATTCGGTTGCTCTCGAGGTCAAATTCTACGTGTCCATTCTGATACCCGCGACGTTCGATCTCGCGGAGCTTGTCTCGATCGCCGATCTCCCAGCAGAGGATCTTTCCTACACTCTCGAGCGGTTTGTCTTCTTCAAAGTGATCAGTGAGCTTCAGATGCACTGAACTCCCGTAGAGACGACCGTTCTGTTCGACGAGTGCGTTCACGTCCGCACCCAAGTCGAAGTCTTCGACGGTGATTGTCGGCTTCGCTCCCTCTCTGTTTGACCGTTCTAGACCGAGGATGACTTCAGATTGATTCGTTGCCTCGAAACGTCCACGTTCAGTCACCGCTTTTTTCCGTTCTTCCACGGACTTTTGTTGGGTCGATGCCTTCCGATTCAACTCCGCAACCCGTCGCTGTTCGAGATACCCTTTAAACCACGGATCGGCGGCAACCTTCGACAGGAAGTAGTTGAGTTCCGTTTCGATCGCTTGGTAGATGGCGCTCGACTTGTTACGAATCTTCTCTCGGTTCGCCGAGAGTTCTATGTCTTGGGAGTTCGCGATGAAGAGGAAGTGAATAAACTCGTTATCGTGCGATATTGCCTCGTTGAGCCGTTCAACCTTGATGTGATCTTTAGCGAGCCAGATCCCGAATTGCGCGGAGTGTCGACCGTACGTCGGAAGCTCATCTCTAGCATCCTTACCCCCAACCATTCCGACGACCTCCAATTCAGTCGTCTCACCGTTATCCGCCTCTATCTGGAGGGTTTTCGGCCCGTAATGCTTACACATCCGAGCTTCCGGGAACGGCTCCTCACCGGGATCAAGCTGTTCCTCCGGGAACTCCAGCTTGTTGTTCGTGACTAACCTCTCTCGCGAGTCGTCGATCCCGTCGTCAAGCCTTACGGTGATTTCGAGATCACGGAACTGCTCTGGATGGAAGTGATACTTCGTCGACCCAGCTAACGTCTTCCACTTGAGGTAGTGTTCGATTTTGTTGTATGTGAGTGACTCAGGCGCGAAGCCGCGACCAGATTTAAAGCCGGTTACCTTGATGCGCGTTCCATCATTACCCGGACGCGTCGTTGACTCAGTAACCTCGTACTCAGGGAGCTCTCGATTGTTGAGTGTGTCCCACGGCTTGTCCATCACAGCGTGGAGGTTTTTCCCCTCTTGGGCCGTGTCAACGATGATTTGGTTACTCTTGTAGAGAATCTTTGTTCCGTGCCCCTTGTATCCAATTGAGTCGTGCTCAGGATCACTCTTCGTTGAATTACCGAGGTCGAAGAACGATTCGAGATCCGACTCAGACATACCTCGACCGTTATCCTCGATGATGATTTCTGACTCCTGAGCACGGCTCTTAATACTGATTTCTACCTCCGTCGCCCCAGCGTCGTAACTGTTCGAAAGCGCTTCACGAATAACTTCGAGCGGGTCCTCGAAGTCGCTCGCAATCTCCAAAAACTCGTTTACCTCGTTGACTTTCGGTCGTTTCCTCGTCTGTTTCTCTGGAGTCGTTTCTTGCATGTTAGAAGTACCCGCCGAGCGATTCGTTTACAACGCGGTGTGCAAACAGCCGCATTGATTTGTTCTGTCCGAGTGTCGATTCGAGATATTCGATGAGGTCGTCTGTTCCCGGTGAGCGGATGCAGTCCCTGATATAGGCCACCTCGCGTTTTTGGACGATGAGATTATGCATCGCTACTGGTCCGAGTTCGTCTTTTCGGTATTCGGCATTACCCTTCATTCGACTCACCAGTACCTCGTTAGAGCAGACTGGACAGTTGCACTTGCTAAAATCGACTTCGTCAATCGATTTCGACCCTGTCAAAGAGGTATTGTACTTTCCGTTGATTGCAGAGTGAAGGTACGACGAGGAGTCGAAAGAGTCCGCGCCAACCGCTGCTAAGAGGGGGATCGCACTCGACGAAATTCCCAGTACGTGAAGCGGCAAGTCGTCGAACCCCCAGTCCTTCAGTATGGACCGGCAGTCCTGAATCGCGTCTATGAGGCGACCCTTGTTATCCTTGAGCGGAACGAGGCTACCCAACGCCACACCATCGAACTCGTCGTGTACTCGCGAAGCACCGACTATATCGTCGATTTCCCCGAGAAAGGTGTCCAGCATGGAGTAGTTGTACCCATGGAGCGTCAAGAAGCGCGCACTCATCGTCCCTTCTGAGAGATTGAGAAATTCAACGACGTTCTCTGCGGTCCGTCGGGCCTTCTCGACCCTGGTTTCGTAGTCGTCGTCCGGTGCGATTGGGCGGTCTAAGTTGACGATGATATCGCCACCCATCCGCTGTTGAATCTCGAAGATTTTCGCTTGATCAATCTCGACTTCGAAATTGCTGCCGTCGAGTTCGTATCCACCGAGGAATTTGAATCCTCCAGAATCTAAAAACAAGGTCCCATTGAACTCCTCGAAGACCTCACGTTCTTTGACCGGCTCTGCGATGTAGTCCTCGTACCGTTCTCGAGAAATGTTGTAATCGGTGAGTGAGCCGACAGAGGTCATGACGCCATCGAAGTACTCGCTGTAATCACCCCCACCGATTACGTCGTCACCAGTCATGAACTCCTTCATCGTTCGATGGATTCCGCCACCGTAGAGACTCCGTGCCAACCCTCCGGCGTAGAAATTCAGCACAGGCAGGAGATTAGGCGTCTCGAGTTCGGTATCCTTTATTCGAAGCGTACCCGATCGAGCATCTCCAATTGTGGATTTGACATCGAAGTTAGCTACTTTGGTTTCTGGGACGTCAAACGACATTCAGGCAGACACCTTGAGAGCCGTGTCGTCACCACGGATGACTCGCTTGAGGACCTGCCCCTTGTATCCGATCCCATCCCCTTCGACGAACTCTGTGGTGACGTCGAGCCCGCGGTCGAAGTCCTCTATTGCTGCCCTGTATTCGCGCCCCATATTGACGATAATGCGGTCGTATTCTTCATCAGTAATAAGCCTCCTGAGTTCGGCGACGACTTCTGGTCGCAGTTCTTCGGCGCGTTTTGTATCCATTCGTCGGTCGTAGTAACTAATCTGATCATCTGGTCTAAGAAGGCCGTGTTCAGCCGAGAGGATTCGCAACTCCATGTCAGACCGCCACTCGTCCTCTCTTATCGATTTTTTGATTATTTTATAGAAGTATCCGGAGTACAATTCCAATGCAGGGTGTCTTCCTGGGGCCTCTACCTTCGAATTTGAGCAAGATTGGACCAATAGTAAAGACATTAACTGGTCTCTCTTCGCCGAGGCCTTATTCTTTACTACCAAAGATTCGTCTTCACTAGCTTGAAAGGCCAGCCCCACTCGAAATTCTCAGAAATTGCCTGGTGCGGGGGTTCTTGACTACGTGGAAAGTGAATAGTTAGTTCGGCACATCCGCAGAAACTGCGCTAACCGGGAACTCGGTAGAGAACACTGGTGTCAGCTAAAAGCTAAAGTAAAGTGATAAGTGCAAGGACCGGTTTGGTTGTGACAGATGACCAAGAGTCAACAAAAGAAGTTGACCATTGACGTGATCTCGGAGGACGGTGAGCGTCTAAGTGATGTTTTCATTTCCGTGATTTCTGGGGAGTACGCAGACCACGAGAGGAGTAGGGACGGTAGTGTAACCTTCGTTCACGAATTCAAATCACCCGTAGAAGTGACTGTCCACCACTGCGAGTATGTACCGCGGATGAAAACCGTCACCGTGTCCTCAAAACACGTACGGCAGAGTGTACGTTTATCTGATCTGACGTACAATCTACCCCAAGGAGAGATGTGACACGGTGTCCCGAACACGTAGCCATGACGAGGGTGTGAACGAGTACATCCACGATGCGAATCAATCGCTTGAGTCAATCTCTAAAGCCCACGAAGACCCGAACGAAGTGTATCGCTCAGTCCTCAATGCACATAGTTCACTCTGTGCTGCGCTCAACTCACTCAGATCGAGCGCGCCTGGTAGTGATGGAACCTCACGTCAGCGCATCGATTCACTGAAAGAGGATATCAAAAGGCTAGAAGAGTACGCCGAACTCATCGCTGCCGACGAACGGGTACTCGTAGAATTGACGGGTCGATCCAGTAATTCAGCTGGTCCGCTCTCAGAAAGTGACACCGTTCAAGTTCGAGATTTCCTGGATGATATTCGAGATCTACCTGCTGTGGGTCAGACGAAGGGGCTGAGCGACGAATCTTTTGATCAGTTTTCGCATCATCTTCGAAACCTACTACGCAAACACGAAGCCCACGAGCCATCTCGAGACGAGCTTCTGTCTCACGTGGAGCAACTTGCCAACCAGCTCAACCGTATCCCATCTCACGAGGATATGAGACTCGAAGGAAGGTACAATCTCAACACCTATTACGATCACTTCGGTTCGTGGTCGGGTGTCATCAAAGCGACGGATATTGGACATTATGCGGTTTTCCTTGATGATCTCCGATCGGTTAGCGAGAAATTAGGAAAACGGCCCACTTCCGCCGAATACGGCGTTCACGGAGAGTACACACTCAGCCGGCTAAAACGAGCTTTCGGAACTTGGACGAGAGCTTTAGAGGCATCTCGGGTCGATCCCGCGACGAACGAAGACCTCTGTAATGCAATCGAGAAGTTGGCCGAGGAACGTGGGCGTGTTCCGACTGCACGTCAGATGGACCAACATGGCCTCTACAACTCCCAGCTCTATGCCGATCGATTCGGAAGTTGGCTGGCTGCGGTCGAAGAGACGAGCCTGGACTATCGATCGGATGTACTCGACGATTTAGAAGCTGTCGCGAAGTCTTTGGGCCGTTTACCGACGACGACAGAGATGGACAAACACGGGACCTACTCGTCGGGAGATGTCTACAACCACTTCGATTCTTGGGACGAAGCGAAGGAAGCGATCGAAGTACCAGAACCACAAGAGGGAGATCCGACCGAGAGACGCGACGAGATGATCACTTCCCTCGAAGGGCTGGCTGATTCAGTCGGTAGGGTTCCGAACGGTTCTCACATGGAGGAGCACGGCAAATTCGAGCAACACGAGGTCACAGACGAATTTGGTAGCTGGTACGAGGCAATCGTGGCTACTGACCTCGATCCAGAGCCAGACCTAATCAAGGACGTCCGCGAAGTCGCTAAGAAAGTCGAACAGCCTCCAACACTTGGGCAACAGACCACGTACGGAAGATACAATCCTCAAGACGTTTACCGATACTGTGACTCCTGGCCAGAACTGAAGACAGCAGCGGGAGTTTCGACACAGTCAGAGGTCGATGCCCTTCTACAAGCTGGCGACACTGAATCTCCAGAGGACCCTAGTTCACATTCAATCTCGCCATCCGAACTCGCTGAACGATATGAGGAATTTTGGCAACTCAGCCGGGCAGTGGATGGGCTCGTAGAACACGTCGATCCAGAAAATCCAGATTCACCGATGTGTCAGTGGCGAGATCTTCTGTCACAGTTCCTTTCGTCAGGGTTGGAGGGATGGAAAGACGGGTATGGGCCCCAACAGTCGGATCGATCAGAGGTTAGCATGAAGGAGTATCGAGCTACGTATGGCGACGGTGGCTCCGTGACCGAGTTTCAGGTAATCGAAACAGCGGTAGTTGACCCAGTTATTGGAGATCTCCTCGAAAGCCTCGACAAAGTCGATGCGGGACGGTCGCTTCGCGTACCTGTGATACCCGATACCGCTGAGCCACTTCCAGTGTTCGTTGAGACAGAACACGAACTCACACGCGTCAAGAAAGCCCTCGCTAAGTTCCCCGAGCGTCCATCAGTAGACGGATGGGAGTGGGTCGATGAGGGTGATGTGACACCCCGAGACGATGACTCACATGACATGTCGGGCTCATCTGGAGATGGGTCCACACAAGCGGTCTCAGAACTCTGTACCGTCGGTGGTATCGAAGAGGGAGAAGCCGAATCTCTCATTGCTGCTGGCTTTGAATCAGTCGCAGACCTAAAACAAGCGACACTCGATGAACTCGTTCGAGTAGATGCAATTTCAGAAGGTCTAGCTTTCAGAATGAAAGCAGACGTTGGAGGTGTATAGTTGACGGACCGACCGATAACGCAAAGCAAAGCGACTAACAACCTACGCTGAATAACCAAGGAAAGCGATGTCTGTCTTTCGTGTCGAGGAGGAGGGTGACGATGGGTACGGGAGACTCGGGACTCTCGACCTCCCCTCTTACTCCGTCGATACACCTGCTCTGTTTCCCGTTATCAATCTCATCGGAGGGACAACAAAGGCATCTGGCGGTGTATGGAGTCGAATGCGTGACCGACTCATCTCTGCGGATCATCTCCAAGGAGTTATGTTTCAAGCCATGAGCTTCACGGATTATGGCGTCTCTCCTGACAATCTAAACAACTTCTGGCGAACCGAAACGTTCCACGAAAAATACGAGAGCCTGAATGCCCCGATTTTCATCGATTCTGGTGGATTCAAGCTCATGAACTCCGATACGTTCGGTGCAGCACCGTCAGAGGGCGGTGCAGAGAACGAGTGGGGGCTGTACACGAATCCAGAAAGTATCCTCGGTCTCCAACTCGACTTTGGTGCCGATATCGTTGCGACGCTCGACTATCCCGTTCCGCCGAACCTGAACGCTGAAGAGCGCGAAGAACGGATGTGGAAGAGCATCGAGAGTTCGATACGCTGTCTCCAATTACTCGACAACCCTGACCAGTTCGACACCGACACGCTCCTCAATCCGACTGTGGCCGAGCGAATCCAGACTGGGGGTTTCGATCCCACAAAGGGTGGTCAAGAGAGGCCCGGTGTCTACATCGCCATCCACGGACACGATGACGAGTGGGTCAGTTGGTACGTTCAGAAATTTATCGAACGGGTCGAAGAAGAGGGCCTCGAAGACTCGTTCGAGGGATTCGCGATCGGATCGCTCGTTCCCCTCCGAAGTAGTATTGATATCTTAGTCAACATCGTCAATGGTGCGAAACAAGCGATAAAACAGAAAGGGCTCGACGACGACGTCGGTCTTCACGTATTCGGTATCGGTGGGAAACAGGTCGGGCTACTCTCGCTGCTCGGTGCGGACTCGTTCGACTGTTCGAGCCACATGCAGACCGCGATGTACAAGAAGTACCTCGTTCCGGACACGTGGGAACACGTCAAGCTCGACGATCTCGATGCGTATCTCGAGGGAGGAGAATTCCCGTGTGCACTCGAGAACTGTCCGTTGTGTAGCGGTGAATACAATGTCGATTACACCCTCCTGAACGAGGAGCTCAACCTCAACCTCGATTATCACGAACGCGAAGCTCGAAAGGAGAACGACGAATGGATCAAAAGCGACTACTACGCACTCCTTGCCGGCCACAATTTCGAGGTCTACAACGACGAGTTACAGCGCGTCCGGGATGCGATATCAGATGGACGACTCCTTGAGTACGTCGTCGGACTCGCTCGCGAACATCCCGACATCGCTAAAGGACTGAAACAGGCACAGGTACAGGACCCAACGAATCAACTTACAAAGGACCTTCGAGAAATCGGCGCAGAGGACCTTATACCAGGGCCTGGGCTAAAGACCGATCAGAAGCGGCTCACCGAATGGGGCGGTGGCGTAGAAGACCTGGAGATGACTCAGACGATTTCGCTCAAGCACCGACCAAGCGATTTCGATATTCTTCAGATGAGGTACGAGCCACCGAAGAACAAAGACGTACTCCTCATGATACCGTGCAGTCAAGTTAAGCCGTACTCAGAATCGCGGACGCATTCCGTCCTCTGGGACAAGTTAGGGAGCCAGTCGGACCGCATACACAAGGTGACTGTTTCGGGGATGTACGGTCCAGTTCCTCAGGAGATGGAGCAACGGGACCCCGTTCTTGAGTACGAGTACGTGCTGGCGAACGAAGACACGAGACAGCGTGAGCTCGTGACGAAGCGAGTGACGCAATATCTCGAGACGCACGGTGATGCGTACGACTATATCGTCGGGTATGTGGCGAGCTCAAACTACCGACAGGTAATCGAAGACGCGTTCGAGGCGTACGGTCGAGGTGAAATTTTCCCCCGCGACCCCCGTGCACTCCAACTGACGGAACACTTCCGCAACGAGAATATTCAGCAGCTCATCGACTATCTCCAAGAACATCCAGCCGCTTCGTCCTCCGACATCGAGTCTTCGAAGATACTAGATTAGTCCACGCGAGTCAGGGATGAAGAAAGGATTTCTACAGATGGCCGCTACGATAGTGACAACTCTACGTGCTCTTCCAAGTCCGAGTCTCGGAGTTGTTGGAGTTGGGCGTCGCTCAAGTCGTCAAGTGCAAAGCGCTCATCGTCGAGTAGACCGTCCACGATTCCCTCCAGCGGAGTGTCCTTGTACGGTCCGAAGAGATCTGCTTTCGCTTCTTCGTAGAACCGTCGCATGTCAGAACCGTACTCACGGGAACGGTCTTTGAGCGTCTCGATAGCTGCGTCGTCGTTGCGGTAGACCTGCTCTTTCCAATTCCAGTCGTCGAGAAGACTAGCAATTGATTCCAGCTTAATTTCGCTAACTCGCTCGACACGCTGGTTCAACCGCTGCATCCCGTTCATCTTCTTCGACATCGAGATTCGGGCTTCCTGGATACGGTTGTCTACCTTACGCTCCTCTTCGTCGACCATCTGCTCTAACTCCTCAATCTCCTCCGAGAGTGAATCGAGGTCGCCGTCGTTCAGGTGTGCTTTCGCATCTTCGACGGCTTCTTTTGCTCTCTCGTCGATTTCGATGTCCGTATGAAGGAACTCCTCAGCGAGAACCCGCTGAAGGACCGTCTCTTCCATCGTCTGGGCGACATCGTTCAACCGGTTTTCGAGTTCGCTGTGTTGATACTTCTTGTAAACCTTCTCAAGCCTCTGCTCGAACGATTTACTCGACATAGTGCGAACTCACCTCCTGGAACAGGCCACCGATCGAGTCGCCGCTACTTCCTCCCTTGCCTGCAAAGGGGACCTCTCGGAAGCGCGTAACTACCTTGAGGTTCGAGAGCTTCTGACTTGCGAGAGCAGCTGTAATCTGATCGAAGTTGTCTCCAGACGATAACTCATGGGCGAGTCGAGCGGTCTCCCCCGCAGCCACGACGTCCTCGTTCGAGTGGCGACAGACCTTCCCGAGCGCCTCACGGAACTCTGCGTCGACACCATCGTATGTTCGCAGGCTATCGTATATTTCGCCGACTCGGTCCATATCTGTCCCTTCTACGGTCGATGTAACGTAGTCCACCGTCTCATCGTCGTATCCTCGCTTCACAACCTCGTCGAGTACCTTCCGCACGTCGTACATCGTATCTGCGAAGTCCTTGACGTTGTGTCCGGTTTCGAACCGAACTCGTGCCTCGATGTTCTGAATGTAGCCGCGACCGAGCATCTGTAACACTTTGTATGGTGGGTTACGGTCCAACCGTCGACGAACTTTCGGCACGTCAAGGGCGCTTGCAGAAACGCCGAAGATCTCTCCAACTAGTGATTCGACGTACGCTGCGTCTTCCATCGCATTCGAGAAGTGGGGATAGTCAGCTTTGTCGACTACTCCTTTTAGCGCCTTTTTAAGGTCCGAATCAAGTGAGAGGTCCTCATCGCTTTGGTACCGTTCGTTGAGTCGTTCGGCGGTTACTGGCTTCGTTGGGTCGTCGAGAAGAACGAGCGTCGCGTACGACGCGAGCAGGAAGTCAGAGAAATTCAGTTGTGCGTGTTGCTTGTACAACACGTTCTCATTATCGAGCTGTGTTTCGAAGATACGCTGACGCCACCGTTTTGCGTATCCAGTTAATTGCGTGCCGATGCGCTCACGCATCTTCTCGTAGTTGGCGCTTCGTGGCTTCTCAACTCGCCGAACGCCAAATTCAACTAACTGCCGGAGGTCTGACCGCTGGAAATCCTCCCGATTGAGGAGGATTTGATCCCACTGAGGTGCATCGTTCGAGTCCGGGTAGACGTACGGGGCTTTTTCGCTGCTGAGATTGTATCGCAGGGGCTGGCCCTCGTAGAGTCTGAAGTCGTCAGTGAGATCCTTTAGAAGGTCTCTGAGCCCCCGCCGAATATACATATTCGTGTCTGGGTACTTTCGAGGTTTTTCGAGCCAAGAGTCGACCTCTTGTTTCGCCTCTTCTACCTTTATCTCAAGAGAGCTACGCCCCCTACTTATTATTTCACTGCATTCGCCGCATTTAATTGTCCCATCAGATTCAGTGATAAACTTCGACACTGGTGCATGACAGTTTGGACATCCCTCTGGTGGAGGGTTAGTGCCACCAGTTTTGTTTACGCGCACCTCCTGAGAACCAACTTCAATCTCATCGGGGAGTCCGTCGACAGACAGGCCAAAGGCATCGACAAATTTTCGGTCGATGACTACTACGGTATCCTCTTCGACGCCGTACCACTTCGCCAAGTCAGCGTACTCCTCAGCTTCGTCGTAGACGGCGTCTGCGACGGAAACGGTGTTCCGGAGCGGCTTGAGAACATCAGCGCTTGACGGTACTTCGATGATTCCGTCGTAGAAATCCCGAAGAACTTCGAACACGACCATGATCAACTCGCGCGGCGACTGTTGATCTTCTTCGAGGCTCGTGTAGATTCTCCGGAGGAACGGTTCGTTGAACGGGAAGAGATCGCGGAATGACTCGTCGCAGAATCCGCACCCGGCGCAGATCGATCCTGCCGGTGCAGATTTCAGGTCGAACGAGTCGTCGTCTCGGTCGTACCGAACACTCTCGTCGTGATTCTTTATATAGCCGAGATATGGCCGAACGAAGTCCACCGCTGTTTGTTCGGTGAGGAAAGGTACACTGTTGGAGTTAGGGGTGTTCGTTTGGTAGAACTCGAAACGGTCTCCCGCAGTCTGTGTGTGGAGAACTTCCGTCGAGTCGTGCGTACCGGCAATGATGAAGTCCCAGTTGTCACTCGTTTTATCACGCTCCATATAATTCCGGAGCTTCTTTGCTTCCATCGCAGCGATCGAGAAGTCCTCGAAGACGAGTACTGGACGTGTATCCTCGAATCGTTCACCGACTCGCTCTAGGACTTGATCTAGTGAGGCGGTGTCGTACCGATCTCGAATCTCTCGCCAGAGCTCTGCATCGAAGGCGCTCGCCGCCTCACTGGATTGAATATCGCCTTCGAAGATCTGTAAGTAATCGTTCTGTTCGAACTCCTTCTCGCCGACGAACTGGACTTTCCGGTCGTACTCTCCTCGCTGGACGAGTTGTACGAGTTTGTCCGCGACGTAATCACGGATCTCGTTCTCTTGGTCTGCGGTCGTCTCGACTTCGTAGTCCAACCGTCGGAGATTCAAGATTGCACCAGACGTTGCATTGTTAGCGACCGTCTGTGGGTTGTGTTCGATGTCTGATTTGAGGTTCTTGAACTCGCTCGCACCCGGAAGTTCCTCACCGAAGTGTTCCTCGTAGAATTCGGGAATACGATCGGAGAGGATCGTCATCAGGTCGTCGTTCTTGTCGATGTGAAGAGTTGGCCGGTCGTCCTCTGTTTCGAGCCGGTGCGAGAGATACGCGCAGAGTTCGGATTTACCCGTTCCAACTACACCTTCGATAACGACGACGAAGTTCCCCTCTCGTTCTTCGGAGAATTGCCTGTAGACGTGGTCCTCGCTCACTGTCCGTTCAGCGCGTGGGTCGGACCCGTCGTACACCTCCATCGGACGGTGTGTGAACGAAAAGAGGTCGTAGTCCTCAGACCGAACGGCAGCGACCTTGCTGAAGAGTCTTCGTAGCGTCTTTTCATCGACCGCATCGAAGTGAGGACAGCGTCCGTTCTCACTCTCTACCGGTGTCGCATAGTTGCTCATGAGAGTACCTCGATAGAGTTTGCCTGACTGTCGATCCCTCGTCGAAGGGGAACCTGTTGGAGATTGATTGCCCCAGCGTCCCCTGACTCGATGATTCTAATCCGGTCGTTTGCGACAAGGTTGAACAGAACACGCGAGAGCGGGGCAGGAACACCATCTGGGCCCATGTCTACGAGGAGCAAATTGTCGTTGAGCCACTCTTCGTAGAACTGGATCGTGATTCTCTCACGGCCAGCGGCGTTCGAGGCGAGTCTGATTGACTCGAAAACCAACTCTTCATCTGGATACGTCGTATAGACACGACCACTGGCTTTGTAGATGAGACCCAGAAACCTCGCTAAGCGGGACCAGTTGATCATTTTAGGCTCATTCATCTCAATTGGGCCCTGTTGAGAGCGGGGTTCGTACCCTCGCTCTCTCGCGAAGCGATTCATTCGGGAATAAGTGGATTCGGAATTTGACTTGAACGTCTGAATGTTCTCTTCGAGCAAATATTGGTAGTTCAGCAGGACGACTGACTGTTTCCCCCAGCTGTCCGGCGTTGCATTCGACGCGAGCTGGTGAAGGGCGGCCAGACGAAAGTTCAAATCGTCATCTCCGGTCTCCCAGGGGTAGTCGACGGTGTAGTAGTCGGGCTCCTCGCGCCCGATTAGACCGATCTGTTGTAGGCCTCCAAACCCTTGCGAGAGGAGATTCTCTGGAAGGTCAGTATCGTCTTGGACTGACTCTTTCGTCGTGTTGCCGCGCTTGATCGATCGATAGACGGTCTGTAATGGCGCCGGTGTCTGTACCGTGTTCAGTATGTAACCTTCAGTTTCGCTCATGGTAGATCGTTCGTTAACCAGTCGTGATATTTCGATTCGATGTCATTCTCTTCGGGAGTCAATTCTCTCGCCGCCTCTTTCGCTTTTCGATGTTTGGGGCTCCGCGCTGCATACGAAAGATCGAACGTTTCGACGTCATCAGCGACAGCCCGATTCAGTTCTCGCGCGATTTGGATGCTCTCCTGACGGTCCCACTCGATGCGTCGTCTGAGCCACCCACCTAGCGCCTCGATTTTGTCGTCATTCTCGAGTGGCCCACTCCCCTGTGCATCTGCTGCCGCGAAGATTTCACAGAAGGTCCCGTACATTGGCAGATAAGGCGCATCCGGTAACACATCGAGGAGCTCCTCGACAGTCGTGAGGCGAGTCCCCTCTACGAACTTGTAGAGAACTGCATTGTCCTGTGCGAAGAGGTTCTTCGTATCTCGAAGCGGGAGCTGCCAGCCGGCGTCGGCGTACGACTCTTCGATTGCCTCGTAGACACGTTCGTACGACCCGACACGGTCGACAAATTGCTCTTGGTATAGCGGACGAGTTCCGCCGACGGGTTGAAACGTGCGGTCGTCCGCGACGACGACTAGCGTCCCCTCGCTGACGGTGTATCGATCCACCAGTTGTTTGATCGAATACTTCGTCTGATGCTCGTAGTAGCTCGTCGTGACTACGGCGAGATTATCGTCAGCTGTGAGGTCCATATTCCCGACGACGTGGTAGTCGCATCCAGGGAACTCGTACTGCCGCCCTCCTTTTTCGTACTCCCACGTCTGCTTCAGTTGTCGCCACGACGTTGGATACGTGAAATCTCCGACGCCGAGGTGCTGAAGCGCCGGGAGTGAACGGAGTTTCCAGAAGTGGACACTACCCTCTGGGTCGTGGATGAAGGCGACTTCGTTCGCCTCGAGACGACGTTTGACCGCAGCAAGCTTCACGCGCTCGCCACCCCGATGATTGCAGCGAGTGACCGGTGGTCGAGCAAGTCGTTCTCGAGGTAGTGAGCCGGCGTCCGCGAGAGGAGGAGACACTCGTCGCAGTAGGAGACACAGTCGCAGTCGGCGATTTCGTCGACCCGTGCTCCAACCTGAGTGAGGCTCTCTTGGACGCGCCACGTGATGCCGTTACCACCTTGCCGACTGTCGACCAGGGAGATTTTTACGGTGTCGCCAGTCGTCGTCGATTTGATCCGGAAGTCACTACGGTCACATTCGGCAACAATCGCAACAGCACGCTGAAGCGCTTGTTCCAAGCTGGTGAGCGCCTGTGGCCATGATTTCGTGTCGTGGCTCACGTGGTTGTAGCGTTCTTCGAGTGCTTTGCGGTCGAATCGAAGGGTGAGCCCCTGAGTGTGGTACTGTTGCCCTACTGGGCGGTACTTCTGTGCCTCCGCCTCGTTGAGGCGGTCACGCCACGAAAGACCACTCGACGACGAGGTCTCACTCTCGTCCTCTTCGATCAGCGCTTCAGACCGGATGACCGTGGTATCCGGACTGGTCGAGTGACCTCGTTCGAAGGCGTAGACGAAGTCGGTGATTTCGTACTGCCCGTATTCGACTTCACACGGAAGCCCGAAGAGTGTCGTCTCCTTCGTCTCCATCCCCCCGTCGTCGATGGTTTCGATGTACGTCGACATCTGGCCGTGTGTCCGCCAACCACTCTGTGCCCCACGGGCGAGTTGACACTCTACGTTGGCAATTCCGTGAACCTCGGTCGTCTTGAGCTCCGAATCACAGTGGGGGCATTCTACTTCACTGGTATCGTAACTCTGGAAGCGACGGTCACACTCCTCGTTGTCGCAGATGGCGACCTCGGCGAGCGCCGTTGGAGTTCCGCGGACGTCGCCGACGAGGTAGTCAGTTCCGTGGAGAGTGACTAACGCTCCGAGGTCGTTCTCCTCACCGGGGTACATGTCGTAAAGTCGTCCGCTACTCTCGAACGAGATCTCGTCACTGTACCCGCTGAACTTGACTGGGAAGGATTGACCGAACGACCGATAGTTGGCGAGGTAGCCGAGTCTGTCGAGCCACTGGTCGAGTCGGCTCGCATTCTGCGTGAGGTCACGATTCGCCGTCGCACCGCTCGACATAGTTCGCAGCCGACCGAACGTCTGTTCGCTACGAGTCGACAGAGAGAGTGGTCCCCCGTCCAAGAAGATTCGATCGAACACCTCGACGCCGCGTTCACCGAACACTTCGTCGACGTGCTCACGAAGAACATCTGCTCTCTCTTCCGTGATGAACTCCGTAAGAATTCCGAGCCGCTCCTGGACGGCAGAGACAAACTTGGTAAGATTCTCACGTTCGGGTTCCGGAATGCTGTACATACGCATGAAGACGTTCGTCTCGTGTGGGTTCCGCGCGAGGTAGGCGAACACTTCGGTCGCGACGTGACCGGCGAGTAGTTCGTCGAAATCGTACGGATGGGGGACACGGACTGGTTCGAAGCCACCGAGGTAGCTGTCGAGGTTGGCGTAGTAGTGCCCGTCGACAGGGTGCTGGCCACGAACGACGGTCATGACGAGCGAAGAACTACCCCGCGTCCGTCCCGTACGCCCCGACCGCTGTACGTAGTTCGTCAGCGTCGGCGGGACTCCGACTTGAGCGACTGTGTCGAGGCTCCCGATGTCCACACCGAGTTCCATCGTCGGTGTCGAACTCACGATGTTTACGTCGGGGTCTTCCTTCCGGAAACTCTCCTCAATTGCCCCCCGGACGGTGTGCGGGATGTTCCCTTTATGGATCCCGACTGTTACGAACTCTGGAGATTGCCCGTTCTGAATCGGTCGCGTTACGTCGTGTGCCCAGTGGTCGAGGGCGTACTCCCACTCTGAGTCGACATCAGCGTAGCCAGGCGTTGCGGTGAGCGTGCCGTCACTCGTCTCGGAGAACCGGCGGTACACGTAGATCGGATTACCGCAATGCTGACAGCGGTCAACTGCATCCCCATCTTGGGTCACCGGATGTGACGAATAGCACTCCTCGCAGAACGCGACTTCCGAGAGAAGAACGAGTTCAGAACGGTCCTTCGTGATAATCCTAGTGAAGATACCGCTATCAGCCGGCTCGTCGAGAACGCCCATCTGGTTGACTTGCTCTCGTGCTGACTCAAGGTACGTCCGAAGCTCTTCGAGCTTGGAACCGTCTGCGTTCGACGAGTCTACAGATTGTTTGACGTCGTCGAAGGGCATGATCGAGACGATACCCGCTTCGAGCATGTCCGCGAGCACGTCGTCAACGATATCGTCGATTCGCCCACGTTCGAGTGTAAGTCGGTCGTCTAATCTATCGAGAAGCTTCGACCGTGTTAGACCGTTGAACGAGACTCTGTTGTACGTGAACGACGCGTTGTTCAGTACGAACTGTTTGTACATTTCGTGAGCGACTGTCATCTCGACAGGGTCTGAGCGGTCGGCGACGACGTCTCCAGTGACGAGTGCGCTATCGAGGAGCGAATCGCAGTTTGAGAGACCGGCGTGGTTCCTGATCGTCTTCTGGAGCGGTTGCAGGAAGTTGTACGCCTCAGAGTCTTCGTCGATCTGGTTCTGGACGAGCGGGTCCCAGTACTCCGACTGAAGCCGCGATGCGACCGTCACGTACAGGTCGTAGTTATCGGCCCTTCCACCCTCCTCGATGAGTTCTTCGAGGTAGAGCGTCTGCGCCATGAGGCCGTACTCCGTCTCGATAATCGTGTCACCGACGCTCTCCGCTGCGCTGTGAGAGTCGGAAAAGACGAGGGTCTTCTTCGACGGAGTCACGTGGCAGACTTCGGTCAGCATGTACGAGAGAAGCGAAGATGTCGGCACGCCCACGTCGTTGAGCTTTGGACGTCCACCACATCCGGGACAGTGCTCAGACCGTGACGCCGAGTCGATTGGTACGAATACCTCATCCTCCTCGGTTTCGAGTTCCACGTACGGCTCGTGACAGGTTCGACAGAATCGGACCTCGGGAAGCGCGTCCCCACACTCCGAACACCGTTCGTCTCGCGTGAGCCTCTCGCATCTACGACACCAGAAGACCCTGTGCGGTGGCTTGAGGAACACATGGTACTTCTCGGTCACGATGCCAGCGAGTCGACCGAACGCCATAACGGTCTCGACGGTACCCTTCGGTACGTCTGCGCCTCGTTCTGCGGCGTCCTCGAGCAACGCATCGTACGCTTTGAACCCGACAACACCAGTCGTTCCCGTGTCGAACCACTCGGTGAACGCAGCCACTTCGGGAACGGAGTCGATGACGTAGTCGTACCAGCCGCTCGTGAATCCGCTCTCTTCGATTACGGTCTCTACGATTCGGCTTCGTCCCGACTTCGACCGAAGAACGTCGTCAGCATCTGTGAATTCGTCCTGTTCTCGTAGCTCCGCGACAGTTCTCACAATGGGCTTGACAGCCCACTCAGGTGTATCCGAAGAGACCGTAAGTTGGTCGCTGTCAACGAGACCGACTTCAGCGAGTGTTGCAATTCCGTTCGCAACGTCCAACTCCTCAACGAGAGCTTCAGCGTTCTCGACATCGAGCGCGGCGACTGCGAGCGCGTGGACGAGGTCGCTCAAATCGCAAGGAGCGAAGCGGTCGAACGAAGGCTCACCGTTGATCCGGAAACCCCGCGGAGTGAACTCGACAGCGTTGATATCCGCGGGCTCAGTCTCCACGCCAGCTAGTGATGCAGCAAGTGATCGTGGGTTATCGACTGTCGCTGAAACCATCGTCACCTGCGGATCGTTCTCGGCGTAAAATGCTTTTAACCGCTGGGACAAGAGCGAGACTGCCGCCCCCTGTATCCCGCTCCAGACGTGTGCTTCGTCGTAGACGATATGCTTGAGGGGTTGATCACCGGGGTTATCACCGAGCAGACCTCTCGTCTCGTCGTTGTTCGAGACGAACATGTAATCGAGTGCTTCCGGAACAGTCAGGAGGATATCAACCCCCTGTCGGATGGCCTCGCGGGTGACTCGAATCCACGAGTACTGGTTGTCGTCCGTTCCGACACTCGTGTTACTGAGGACCCGAAGCTTTTCACTCTCATCCCGGGGATCAACGAGACCTCTGATGTACGATCCCTCTTCAACTTCGTAACTCCGTGTTCCAACTCGTTGTGGGGTGTCGGAGTCCCAGATGCCGATCGTAATCCGGTCGTCAGGATCGCGTGATCGATTGATGTGATCGAGGTAGGTAATGAACCGGTTCAACTGGTCGACACCCAGCGTCTTCATTGGATACAGGATGATCGACTTCAGCCCTTCCTCGTCTGTCGAGAGGCAATAGTTGAGAATCGGTAGGAAGAACGCCTCCGTCTTACCAGCTGCCGTAGGCACTGCGAGGATATTGTCACGGTTAGTCGTCTCGATTTGCCGAATCATCTCGGCTTGGTGTTGATACAGCGATCCGGATTCGTTACCACCGAACAGCTCGGCGATGATCGTCTCTGTAATCGTTTCGTCGTAGCCGAGTTCGTCGAGGAACGCGGCGGCTGTCTGTTCGTGGAACTTCGGAGCATCGACGAACTCGACGAACGGACCCTTTCGTTCGATGAGCTCTTCGGAGACGAACGACTGTGCGTTCGAGATTCCGTCAATGCCTGTGAGTTTCGTCATACGGCGATTCCACCACGTGATTTCGGCGGCCCTACCGACTGCCGCGTCGAGAGTGTCTTGTGGAGATTGCATTCTATTGTTGTTGTTGCTACCTTTTGAGTGAGCTATTAAATCTACTTCACGAGCGATTCGGCGACGGCGTCAGTCTCTGAATCCGGTGTATACCTCCACTGTGACCTCTCGTCCGTCTACGAGTTCAGGGACCTCAGCCGACGTCAGCGTTACCGACGGCGGATTGGCCGTCTCACTCACAGCGAGGGCGCGATACAACTGCTTCCAGGCTTTCTGGTCCTCGTATCGCTTCACGTCTGGGCTAACCGCCTTGAAAAGCGCCTTCGAGGCGATGATGAACAGCTTCCGTTTCATCCGACTCGCCCCGACGTTGAACCGGTTCGCGTCGAGGAGAAACTCGGCACGGCTATTGACGTACCCCTGGTTACCAGCGGTCATGGCGAGAACCATCACGTCCTTCTCGTTCCCCTGATACCGTTCGACGGTGTCGACGGGAACACCGATATGGTCTTCCTGGAGCCGTCGGCGCATCAGACGGAACGGGACGACGATCCCCGCCGACACTTCATCAGGGCCTGGGCCACTGGCGACCGTCGGGAGGTCGCGGAGCAGACACTCAGCAAGATACGCTTCTACCGGGCTGTCCTTGGTGAACTGCTGGTCGTCGTGAAGCAGTAGCGTCACTCGAGTCGACGGGTCGAGGGCAGCCCGAAGCCACTCCGGGGTTTCAGAGGTCCGGATGTCGGGGAGACGCTTCCCGGAGGCAGCGGACTCGAGTTCGATTCCATCACGGTGGTAGAACAGCTCCGTTTCGAGACGCGCCATCGCCGGTGGTAGCCGATAGGTGGTGACGAGACGGTCCATCGGCAGAACGTTGTCGGGATCGTCCCACGACGGGGGTTCGCGCTTGAGGTACTCGAGTTCGTCTTGGGTCTCTCCGCGAAGGAAGCGAACGAAGTCGAGTGCAGACACAGCCGGCGTGTGCTCTTCGATGGTCTGCCGGTCCTCTGACTCCCAGTCGTGCGACTGAATCGGCTGCATCTGCCGATGGTCCCCGACGAGCTGTATCTGCCGGTGCTCTCGGAGGAACGCACCGAGGAGGAAAACCAGTGGGAGGTCCATCATGCTCGCCTCGTCGATGAGCGCGTAGTCGAAGACTCGCGCCGTGCCGGCGGACATGAGTTCTTCGACATCGCCCGCGTCCGAATCCAAGAGGTCGCGAATCGACGCCACCGTGTTTCGGAGTGAGACGGGTGTCGAGAACACCACGAGTGGGTCGCCCCCATCGAGCGCTAACTCGAAGAGGCCGACGAGTTCGTCGCGGTCCTCGTAGGCGCTCAGCTCGACAACGTTTTTTGGGAGCACCCCAGTCGGAGAACCAGACCGAACGCGCACGAGCGTCACCGGCTTGCTCTTTCCCGCCGCTTCGAGCGCCTCTTGGGCTTCTCCGACCGCAGAGGCGATTTCGTCGACGGCGGTGTTCGAATGTGCCGCGCCGACACCGATGAACGATTTGTCGCCGTCGTGGTTAGCGTAAGCACGTGACAAGATGGCGGGCGCCGATGCGTAACTTGTCTTCCCCGTTCCTGGTGGCCCCTGTAGACCACTCACCGAGTGGTGGAGTCGACGAACGAACGACTTCTGCTGTGCGTTCGTCCTCTCGGGCATCGCATCGTCGAACGCTTCGAGGAAGGATTCAATGGCCTCCGAATCACAAAACGGCTCGTCGTATCGCAGCGCCGTGGGATCGGTCGCTTCGTACACTCCGAGGAGGCGGTTGTGGATGTCGTTCGTCCCGGCGTGCTGGAGTGCGCTCCGAGCACGATTAGCGGGGAAGTTGTCGAGCGCCTCGTCGGCGACGAAGGTCATTCCCTCTTCGATGAGTTGTCGGTTCCACTCGTCGTCGGCGTCGCGTGTCCACCCCACGTGATTGGGGAGGTGTGGCTCCTTACTTCGGTTTCGTGGCCAGTTCAAGGAGATGCCAACCGTTCCCTTTGAGGTATCGACCCAGGAGATTACACCCAACACCTTGTTCGCGTACCGAGTCGGGGACTTCTCAGTCTCAGTGAGCGTTCCTTCGGCAGTAGCCTCCAGCGGGGTGAGTACGACGTACGTACCCGATTCGAGCGACAACGACGTCTGGCTCGATAGTCCGGGAACACCGTTACCGAGTTGACGGAGTATCCGTCCAGTCAGTGTTTTATCCTCTGCGTCAGAGCTTTCTGGTGCGTCAACGACTTCAAAGGGGATGGCGTCACCGTTGGCTGTCCGCTGTCCGAGGGGTTCGCGATAACGGCTCTCCAGCGCTCGCCGTTTAGACCCGAATTCGAGTTTTTGGTACTCGATGAGCGTCTGCTGTAGTTCCGAGCCCCCCAACGAGTTCTCGCCCATGTTCGCCAGGTTTAGCGGTTGTTTCTCGGTTTTCGCGTTCTTCCCACGCGTACAGCGTTCAATATACTCGTACGCAGCGCATATGGCGCGTGCGAGGTCCTTGATGTCGCTGAGAGAGACTCGTGCCGAATCTTTCCCGCCGTGGTGACGGTAGCGCATGATGTCAGCCCGTGTCTCCTCGTTGTCCGCCCAATCGGTGTCGAGAACGTCGAACTCCTCACACGCATACAGATACTCGAGCGGAACGACGTCCACGTGTCGCCCGACCAGCGGGTAGAATTTGGTGAGATTGTCGTTAGGAACTTGAAGACCGTTTTTCGCGTCGGGTACGATGTGTTCGCCTACTTCGGTGTACGGAACTCCCGTTTCGAAGAAACCGAGGGCGAAGACGTCCTTCAGCGGCGTCTCGTACTCGTCTCGCTTGTCTTCCCACTCGAACGAGTACTCGCGCGAGTAGAACTGAGCAACGGTCTGAACGACGCCGAGACCCGGATACCGGAACACGTGACGGCTCCGGAAGTCCTCTTGAAGGACAGAGACCATCTCTTGATCGATGTCTTCGCGGTATCCGAGCAGCGTCCGGAGTGTCTGACTCGCTTCGGTGTCTGGGTGACGTTTCGCTGCATCGACGAGATACCGACGCTGAGTCCCACTGTACGGATAGAGGTGCAAATACCCCTCTTCGGGTCGTTTTCCCTCCGCGGTAAGGTCGGGACGAACGCTCTCGATTGCATCGGTGAGTTTACTGTAGAACTCCGCTAGCAGCGCTCGTTCGGCGTCGTTTTTCGCCTCGAGGTCCTCTGAAAGGCCCTCCGTAGTAACGACGACGAACTCCCCCTCACTGTCGTCTCTCGAGCAAGCAACCTTCGCTGCTAACAGGACTAGACGGTCGCGAATGTGGTCGTGCTGAACGTAGGGGTAGACGCGAACGAGCGACTTCCGCGGATAGTCGTTCCACGGTCGCTGCCACGAGTCGTCGTTCGGGTCGTCATCGGGAAGGTTCCGTCCGCTTCCAACGAGATACTCGCTCCACGGCCCGACTCCCTCGGCCTTCTTTTGCCACTGTTTCTCATACTCCGGGTCAATCTGTCGCAGGAATCGATGAGCGATCTGTGCCCGGTGGACGAGATTGGAGATATCTGTCGATGTTTGTATCTGTGCGACGCGTTCAGGGTCTTTTGGTTTTGGGTGCGTTCGAGAGGTGGGTTGGCGGTCCCACTCTCCGGTTGGGTACTCGAAGAGGTCGACTAAGTCGTCGATCTTCTCGATACCGTGCTTCCGAAGACTCTCCTGGACGCCCTCTGAGAAGCCGAGGAGGGCGAGATCGTGGTTGAACGCCGCGTACGCGACACATCGAGCTTGGTTTGAACAGCCGTCACATCGGGCGTCGATACGATAGTTCGGTTGGTCAGGATCGTCGTGGTCTGCGAGCGGGTCACCGTCCTCGCCGAGCAGTGCTGTATCGAGCGTCCCTCCCTCTTCGAGCAAGAGTCTCACGTCGTTCTCTCTAGTCGATAGCTCGAAGGTGTCGAGCTCGTGGAGGTCGATCCGCGACTTGACCATCGTGTCTACGACATTATCCCGAGTGACGATGCTGGCTGAGATTTTAACCGGCATCTCGGACAGCAGCGACTTCAGTTGGAGGCTGTAGATTGCAGCCTGAATCTGGTGATTCGTCTTCGCGGTCTGCGAAGACTTCACTTCGAGGACGCGGATGTGAGCACCCCACTCGTCACCGACTTTCTGGGGAACGACGAGTACACCGTCAACATCGCCGCGGACCGGCCAGGCTTCTACTTCTGATTCGAGTGGTGTCTGGTACGCCAGTACAGGACGGTCTCGGTCACCATCGACGACTTCGCGTACGATGTGCACCAATCGCCTGACGTCGGCTTCGACATCACCAGACCACGTTTCTTCGAGTGTGAGGTCAGAGTCTCTTGGACCGATGCCGCATACGTTTGCTTCGAGAAGTTTTGCGAACTGCGTCTCCTCGAATTCGATGCCCGTTTGGGCATACAAAGGGCTCAACGGTACGTCGCCGATTCCCCCGAACGAGTTATCGACGTACCGTTGGTAGAGGTACATCGGACACTGCTGAAGACTGTAGTACTGAGCGATGACACTCGGATGGACGGTATGTCGCCGGGAGTCTCCGTTTTGGTCGTTCATCTACGGTACCTCTTCTTGTGCACGCCTGGGTGCGGGATTGTGAATATGTGTCATAATGGTTTCTCCGAGAATTCTCTTGAAGTCCGAAATAGAGATCGGATAATTTCTATACGGTGCTAATCTGATCGCTCTTAACCGACAGATTTGTGAGGCCACCCATACGGTTCTGGGACCAAACGGGCCTTGTTCGGCGCCGCGGGCGTGACATCCCCAATTTTGTCTGTGGTAAGATCTACGGAGCCCGGCAGAGTCGGCACTACGACCTTCTCAGCCGAACACGTAGAGTGTCAAGTACTACTGCGACTGTCAGGAGAAACCAAACAGCCATCTCCCACAGTATATCGGACGTCACCCAATAGCAAGTCGAGTAGCTCTGACGAAAGGGGCTTACATCGACCCACGCACCAGGAAGTCGTCCGTCATGAACGCACCTCCTGGGTTCGCGAGGGTCCGTTTTTCAGGCCGCCAAAACAGCGAAGGAGTTATCCGAATCCCACACGTAGCACTCTTTGTACTCGGTGAGGCGGATACTTCGCCATAATGCCGGGTTGTTGGCCCCCGTGACGACGGACCTGGCAGGGTGTGAACGTCACGCGGGCACTGTATCACCTATCTTAGCTACATCTACCGACGAGTCCTTCCCATTTAAATCTTGTCCAAATAAGAAATTGATTGTAGATTATACTCAAAAACCCGTCTTCTGATTTCGGACATTTATTCCGCAGTGGTAATGTCGCTTTTCAGAAAACAGCCTGCGATTATGTCCTCACATATACCATTCTAATCCGTTAATTCGTCACATTTGACTAAACTACAGGGTTCAGGGTTACATTCTGTTTCTAATCGCTCGTATTTATGGGTCAGAACAGATTCGCTCTCTTCTCTCTTGAGAAACAATTTCGTCTCTATGCGCCCCAGCATACCTAATCGTGTCAGTATGAGCTCCTCAGAACCACCAGTGCAGCGAGAGTACACAATACCCATTTAATCTCCCGAAATTTGGCAGAATTAATAATTGGCGTTCGCCATACCCCTTTCAAAACCATGAAGTGAGGGATAGAGTACATAAATTCGCTGGTGGTGTAGTCATCGGTACTACCTTTTCTCGATCGGAACAAACGCTGCTTGTCGAAGCATTGAACAGGAAGTCACTACTTGCAAGGAGTAAGCAGCCTGATGAAGTATTTCGACCGTAATTCAAATCCCTCACGGATGGACGAGAATATTCGACCGCTCCTGCGGGGCCTCTTAGAGAACACGCAGATCTTCGGACCGGACGATGAAAACCCTCGGTACGTCACAGACGCGCTAAAGTACACCCGGAAGCCACAGAAGCGGCGAGACGTAGAAGAGAACAAGCATAGGGGAGAGGACCCGTTCATCGACGAAATCGTCGAGATATTTGGATTCGATCCGCTCGACTTCCAGGCAGACAGCTGGCGGTTGGTTCGTGATCTCGATGCGACACGGCAAAGAGATAATCGCTCGCAAGGTGCGATTTTCTCTGCACCGACTGGTTTTGGAAAGACGGAGGCGTTTCTCGGACCGTTATACCAACTACTCCGTGACGGTAGCCAGGAGATGGCAATCCTCGTCTATCCGAGCCGTGCCCTCCTCCAAGACCAACTCGGTCGAATACTCAAACACCTTCATCAGATCAAAACGACCAGTGACGACCAACTCTCTGCCGGGATCTGGACCGGGGACACGCCGTACGAACGATCGGATGTCGAAAACCAATCTGCGCTCTTCGAACGGTCGAACGGAAGAAACGAATTCCGTTTGGCTAACTGTTGGTGCGGAGACGACGATGAGAATCACTCGTTCATCTTCACTGGTGGGGACGATGGATACGAACTCGTCTGTGAGAACGACCCCTCTCACTCCTTCACCAGCCGTGAACTGATTCTCAATCGGACCGACATGCGTCACGGCGGACACCCGAATCTTCTACTGACTACGTTAGAGTCACTAGAACTCTTCGGGCTGAAGCCCAACTACGACATCATAGACTACGCAGATACGATCGTCTTCGACGAGATCCACCTCTACACTGGGCTCAGAGGTGCGCACACTGCGAACATCGTGAAAAACATCGAGTCAGTCACCGAAGACGCCCTTCTCTGGCTTGGCTCGAGCGCCACCGTAGACGATGCAAAACGCTTCGCAGGGAAGATCTTCCCGGTTCCGACGAGCCGAATCGAGTCGGTCTCCCCCGCCGAGTCTGATTTCGACACAGACCACAACGACGAGGAACACTACTACTTCCTGAAATCGACGGCAGACGGTCCAGGAGTGTCGTCGATGTTCATCCAACAGATCATGCTACTCGGTCATGGTCTGCTGCAACAGAACGACGCACCTCAAGGAAAGATTCTCTCGTTCATAGACAGCATCAGTCAGGTAAATCAGAAGAGAACCCAACTGGAGGACGCCGATCAGAACAGACAGCTCTGGGAGTACCACGTCGGATCGGGAGAAGCAGACGATTGGGAACGTGTGGCTGAGGAGATGGGCTACGATTTCCTCAACGAGAACCTCGATTTTGCTTCTGTCTACTCTGACGTAGGGTTCGATGCATCCGTTACCGAGAGCGATGTTCTCCTCTCGACGAACTTCCTCGAAGTGGGTATCGACGTCGGGGACATTACGATTGTGACTCAGTACCGAACGCCGTGGAATCTCTCCTCGTTCGTCCAACGTGCCGGACGCGCAGCACGCAAAGAGGGGACCGATTCTCACATCTTCGTCTTTCTCTCAGACCTCACAGCCGACTCCAACATGTTCTACCGCGCTGACCGATTCCTCGGGTCTGAGATTAGAACCCCACTCAAAACAGATAACGAGGTTGTAGAGTGGATTCACGACCAGTTCGAGACGTTCTATACCGTCATGAGCGGTATACTTGACGAAGGGTACATTTCGACGCAACAGGACAAAGACGCGTTCTACAAAGCGTTCCTCGTAGACGAGCTCGGGTGGGAAGATTACTATACGTTACTCACTGACCCTTCAAAGATTTTCTCTCGCGAGTTCGACATCTATGAGTCATTTGACGCACTCACAGGACAGCGACCGGTTATGAACCTCCTCGCCACCTTAGAGGGGGAACGAGAGCGATTGAATCAACGGACGAGCATCGCCGGTACCGACGGGAGCAGAGGTACCGAGGTGGTTGTCTCCCTCACCGAAGCAGTTCGCGAGAACATCCTTCGATTTGTCCAGGAACGCATAGAGATGATCGATACGTGTCGGTCTCACCCGAGTAAGATACTGGAGGAGAGTGAGCTGTCGGAACTCGAAGAGAAGCTGGAGTCGTTAAGAGCAGCAGCTACCGACGATGCAGGGAAAACTGACGCTCCTGCCGATCAGTTCCAAGCTCTGCTCCCGAACCTCTTCCATATCACCGGCGACGTGATGCTCGTGACTAATCACGCCCAGAGCCAGGGCGTCGACGTCGGAGGGTTCCAGTTCCAAGCGCAGGATATCCAAGAGCAGGTCACGGAGCTGAGAGAGCTAACTGATGACGACGAGATTGAGAAGCTCGAACGTCAACAGAAACAGGTCTACTACCTGATGCAGGCACTCGAGGAGGTGCACAAGTATCACAAAATCGAGCCGAACTACCTCAGTCTCTACTACATCAAACACCTCCTTCGGGGTGGCTACTACTACGATCGGTTCCTTCGCGCGAGCGGAAAAACGTTGAGCGACGAGGTGTGGTACATTCCGGACAACTACTTCGACGACGCGGGTAAGTACTTCACCGTCTTCAGCGACGAGAATCGGATCGGGGGGGCAGAAGAACCGATCGACAAACTCGTCCACTCGTACACACCGCTTCGTAGTGAGTATCAACAGGACGCAGGTCACCTCCAAGCCTTCGTACCAAAGACCATCATCGAGGACGGTACAGTCCGCTTCGACTTTAGCGACATCGACGGTGAAGAACGCCCTGATCTGCTGATACCGGAATCTGTTGTTCTCACCGACATTACGGACCTGAGTGGCACTCAAGCGCTCAACATCGTTCGCTACTGTCCGCAGTGCCTCCAGATTATCGACGACAGTAGCTGCCTCCGTCACAATGATTCGAAGCTGGGCAAGATTCACGCCAGTCCAAACGTCGAAACGTCGTTAACCGAACGAAGCGAGGAGCAGACGAGAGGGGGAGTGACGCTCGCAGACATCTCTGGGAAGGTACGACTGACAGGTACATCTCTCGAGATTACGCCTGCAACGTACAATCGAAGCTCGAATGAATACATCTTCACCGGTGGTGACCGAATCAAGCGAGAAATAGAAGCACCTCAGCAGACACTCGGATTCACCCTCGACACACGTGGTCTCTTATTCGATATCAGTACGTTCCTTGACGCTGCGACAGACGACGAGATACAGGAACGAGTACGTCAATACAAGAATTTCGACGAAACTTCGCCGACCTACGTAGCCGCACACACGGCTGCTCACTTCTACACGCAGTTCGTCGCCGACCTTGCAGGAATCAGTCCGAACAGCCTCTTCTACGGTGTCGACCTTGACAACGAAGAGGTGTACGTGTTCGAGCGCTCGCAGGGAGGACAAGGAATCGCGGACATGGTCTTCGACGACCTCCGTGAAGACCCCGCAACTGCTCTCGAGTCGATCACTCGGATCTCGTACAACCCGCAGGTGCTCAACGAACGTCTGTGGGCCGACTCGGAGTTCGTCGCAAAATTACCCCCCGTATCACCTGATCGAGAGACAATCGAAACACTCGTGCGAGAGTCCGATGTCGTTCCCATATTCGACCACATCGTTGACCTCGTCGTCGAAGAAGTACGGTCCTCGATCGACCGGGCAGGCCAGCTCGCAAAAGAGGAGACGACGTCCCGCCGCACAGCATATCAGATAAAACACGTGGTTGCACGCGAGCGCGTCGCTGGAAACGACGAGTTCCCGCGTGCAGCAGTCTCAGAACTCGATCCGGACTTCGACGGGTACGAACGTGCGGAACGACTGTTCTTCTCGCCGGACATCGACGGCTGTGTCGATAATCTCCATCTCTCCGAATGTATTTCCCCTCACGACCAATCGGATGCACTCAGTTACGTCTTCCTCGAATTCCTTCGAGAGCAGATTATCGAACGAGTTCCTAGCGACGAAGTCGTCACGCGCATCTTCGACATCGAGGCACTCCCGGGAGGTGATTACGATGGTACGAGCGTTTTCGTTACCCTCTAGCGGGCTCCGGTATCTGCTTGGATACTCACTCGTCCACGCCGACCGCGTGGCGATCTGTTCACCGTGGCTGAGCGATGTCGAACTTCGCCTCCCACTCGGAACAGACCTCCAGAATAGACGAATGCTCCTCTCGGAGGCACTCCGTCGATTCGAGACCGAGCTAAATGTCTACGTGAGACAGGGAGAATCTCACAACGAGTTCATTCTCTCACGGATGGGTCAGTCCGCAACGGTCACTGAAGTCGACGACCTGCACGCGAAAGCGATCGTCACAGACGGATACGTCTATATCGGATCCGCAAACATCACTCGTGGTGGCCTTCTGACGAACCGAGAGCTTTGTGAAATCGTTGAGAATCAGTACGAGGACGTAGCGACGTATCTGAAGTCGGAGCTGGGTCTCGGGTCAGTCGTAAAGTAGCAGTCGTCGATTCTCAGTCGCCGTGTTCACACGGGCCCCCGCGAGATGCAGCATAGGGGCAGGAATCACATCGCACCGGAGACGGGCGTGCGCTGAGGCCGTTCGGTGATTCGACGGTTACCGTTTGAAGTGACTCACAGAGTTCTTTCTCGTACGCATCTTCGTCAGTTGGGAGTTGGACACTAACCGAGTCAGTCGTCACTTCGCCGGCTTCGTCATCGACATCGATGTACAGTAGCGACGCAGAGGAGACCCGTACGTCGTACTCCCTCGCAAGGAGCCACGCATAAGTCCGCAGTTGGCGGTTGTACTTCCCTGCTTTGTACGAATCCGCACTGGGGACTTTAGTGGTCTTGTAGTCGACCATGTGCCATTCCCCCTCGTACTCGTAGAGTAAGTCAACATCACCAGTAACGTGGACGCGCCGGCCCCCGACATCGAGGACAGTCGAAGCTGAAAATTCGGGATACGCTTCGACGGAGTCCTCGAGTGCCGTTCGATACGTATCGACCTCACGACGAAGTGTTTCGACGACCCAGAGAACGTACTCACGCTGTGGGTCTTCCAGCTGAGATACGTACGATGACAGCGCTTCTTTTCCATCGAGTCGGTGTTCGAGAGCGTCGTGGACCGCAGTTCCCCATTCGTTGGGGGCGACACCTCCCGGACTCGACGTCGCCGCCGACCGTTCTCCGTCGCGGTCAAATTCGATCATGGATTTGTAGTACGGGGCGACTTGCTGGACGTGTTGATACTGATAGCGACGGGGACACTCGACGAGGTCGTGAATCCGGGACGGTGAGATGCGGAGCGGTCGATACGGAACCGTCTCCGGAACGTTCATCGGTTCGTTCGTAAGGAACTGCTCGAAGTCGGGTATATCTATCTGCGGGAGGGCAGCGTCGTCTTTTGTCGACACGTCGTCGATACCGATTGGGAACGAATCTGTGTCCGACTCATCTCCGACGTTGACCGTCGTTCCCCGATGCGAACCCCATCCATCGTCGGGTTCCAAATACTCGTTGAGCGTCGTCATCCACGTCGTCCAGCGGGTTTTCTTCGTGGGCCACTCGCCTATCGAACTTTGGCCGATGAAGAGGTGGTCAGCGGCTCGAGTGAACGCGACGTAGAACATACGCCAGAACTCAGACTCGCTCGGACCGAGGAACTCGTTCAGCGGGGAACTGTAGTAGAACTCCCCCGTCTCTTCGACTCGCTCGTCGGAAATCCAGATTGGTCCGGTGAGGTCGAGATAGTCGCCGGCGTCACGGTCGTCGTGTATCCAGTGACTGTCGCCCTTACTGTCGGGGGTGTCGAAGGAAACGTTAGACGGGAGTGGAGCATCTCCCGCCTTCGGGCGCAAGACAAACCCACGTCGACGGTCAGCAACCAGCCGCTCGTGCTGCTTCATGGGGAACGCAGATTTCTTGAATAGATCACATAGAAACACGACCGGGAACTCACGTCCCTTGGCTGCGTGGACCGTAGTTAGCGTAACCGTCGTTTCGTCGCCAGGGTCGGCGATTTCGGTGACTTCGTAGTCGGGCTCGCCACTGTTCGACTGTGCTCGTTCACGGATGCGGACGAGACGATTGACGAACTCTCGATACGACAGGAGTTCCTCTTCTTCCCAGCTATCTACGAGTTCTGTGAGTAGCCAGAGATTGCCGTACCGTCGAAGCCCATCCTCATCGGCGAGAACGACAGCGTCGAATGCCGAGTGTCGGAGCGTTCGATTGATGAGCCCCGATTTCGATCCTTCTCTATCCCATCGAAGGTTGTCGCGAAGTTTCAACAGATCCTGGATTCGTTCTCGGTCATCGTCGGGAAGCTCGGATGGCCACGAATCGCCTTCGAGGAGCGCTGAGAGGAAGAACTCGTGTCTGGCGACAGCCCGAAGCGTCGCGTCCGAACACGCGACCAACGGCGATCGGAGAATTCGGAGTAACGACCCCTCTTCGTGTGGATTACTGAACCAGTAGAGGATGTCTACGAGAACCGAGATTTCCGGTCGGTCGAAGAGGTCGTCGTTGATCTTCGGCGCAGCGTCGATTCCGCGTTCACGGAGTGCTGCGGCGTATTGATGCATGTACGTGGTAGTCCGGAACAGGAGTGTGATATCTCCTGGAACCGGGTTCCGGGTCGAAACAGTTCCGCGAACTTCGTCTGCCGTTTCGAATATTTCGACGGGTGTTTCGGTCTCATCGTCGACAATGGCGTCGATGGTTGCTGCGACTCGCTCTGCTTCGAGCGCAGTCCACTGATCACGTTTCGGGTACCCACTCTCCTCGAGGTCCAAATCTAAGACGTGAAGGTGGCTGTCGTCAGCTGTCCAAAATCGTCTGCCACTAGCCGCATCGACGGTCACGTAGTCGATGTTCACGTCGCTAATCGCACCTCGACCAGAGTCGTCGAATACCCCGTCGAAAACGTAGTTCGCTGCTCGAACGAGGTCAGGATGGCTTCTGAAGTTCGAAGTTAACGGACGGTAGACGACATCGTCGACCTCAAAGTACGGGATCCGCGCACCTCCGTCAGTACCTCGGACACGCTCAATGATGTCGCTGAAGAGATTCGGGTCGGCTGATCTCCACTGGTAGATCGATTGCTTAACGTCTCCTATAACGAGGAGATTCGTCCGTGGGTTCGACTTCGAGACGAGCTCGCGTAACACTCGTGCCTGTGCCGTACTCGTATCCTGGAACTCGTCGACGAAAACGTATTTGAACCGTGACCTGAGGCTCTGGACGAACGGGTGTGTTTCGTGTTCTTCGACGAACTCTCTGAGGACGTGCGTGACGTCCATGTACGTGAGCAGACCTGCCTCCCGCGTTCGGTCGTCGTAGCGTTGTTCGTATTCGGTGAGTATCGTCGTGAAGTCCTCAACGAGCTGCCGGGAGTGTTCGTAAGTCCCTTTGACGTGCTCAAGGAACTCTTGTTCGACTGCCTCACGGTCCTCGTCGGATGTCACGTCAACCGAGAGAGACGCACCTTGGGAAACGACCTCTTGGAGAAGCTGCCGAACCTCGTCGAACGACTCTGGGGGTGTGTACCCCCCGTGTCCAGAATCGAGATTGATGAGCATCTGTTGTCGAGCCACTGCCGGCGTGATACAGAATTCGCGGCACTTCTGCTGTGCCTCTTCGATCATCTCGCGAACAGAAGACGGCGGATACGAACGCCACGATTCGTCAGGATAGGCTGTTTCGAGACGCTGAAAGACATCGTAGTAGTCTCCGCGGAGTTCGCTGAAGAGTTCGTCACGGATCACCGCGAGCTCCTCACCGTCCTCGATTTCGAAGTTCGATGGTAACCCAGCCTCGACCGAAACTTCGCTGAGAAGTTCGTGAAACAGCGAGTCGATAGTCCTGATCTGGCTGTCCGTTTCGATCCAGCGAAAGACATCTCCGGGGAGTTCTCCTCCGGCATCAACGTGGTTTCTGAGTATCGCCTTGAGTCGTGATTTCAGTTCCCCAGCGGCATCTTTCGTGAACGTCGTGAGGACGAGTTTTCTGAACGGGTTGTTCCCGTTCTCAACCTCTCGAACGACGACTTCTGCGACAGTCGTTAGCATCGTGGTCGTCTTCCCTGTACCTGCCGCGGCATCGACGACGACCCGTCCAGTTCCATCGTGGAAGGCACGAATGACCGCTTCTTGGTCCGCTACGGGCGTATCATCATCTGCACCGAACTGAAGCGACATCTGATCGACGTAGCTCATCAGTTACTCACCCCCTCGTCGAAGTGGTTGGGAACGAGACATAGATCTCTGAACACACATCCTTCACACCCACCGTTTTCTACAAACTCGCGACCTACACTGTATTCGACTGTACCGTCGGGGTTGACAGACATCTCATCAAGCAAGCGTCGGAGGTCACGACCCCACCTGTTCGTTCGCATACTCCACATGCTTGCGTTGATCCGCTCCAAGTTCTGCTCGTGTGGGGCTGGCTCGAAACGGCCATCATCTCGTACGAACCCCTGTCGGCCCGAGGGCGAGCTCTGATAACGGTCCAAGATGAGTGCACCGAGTTGATTGGTCGCTACCGCCGTTGCCCGAGCACGGGTATCGAGTACACCCTTTGTCGGAATCGTACAACGCTCACGCTTCCCACAAGATTGGCAAACGTCACTACTTCGCTCACCTCTCAATGCACCATCTCGGTCGTTGCTCCAGCAGTTTTTCAGTGCGGCTCGTGCGCCTCCCTGTCTCGCACTGCCGAAAACAGAGATTTCGCTGTCGTCGTTGTTCGTGATGACGTCACGGCGGTGGGCGGGAAGCAGGACAGTGTGGTCACCAATCGACACCTCACGTTCTTCGCCCTCCACCCACTCCCACTGGCGGACGACACCGCGACTGACCTCTTGTGTTACGGTGAGATACTCACCGACGAGCGTTTGGAACACCGACTCAGAGAGAGCCACGTCATTTTCGTTCCAAGACTGGAAATCGGCTCTGAGTGCGCTCACGTCGGCATACACACCAAGGTCCGCCTGTCGGTCGGGGAGATACTGCCGTATCAAGCGACCCATCGCCTCTCGATACGACTGTGGTGCATAATGGTTTTGGAGAACGGCTGGAACACTCGGAAACAGCTTTTGGGCGTACGGTGACTCTGACGTCGGCCACGAATCTCGCGTGAGCGTCGTACCATCGACAGAGAAGAGGAACTGGTAGAAGTAGTATTTCAGCTGACACTGCGAGAAGAGATCAACCTCGTGTGCCCGCACTGGATTACCGACGATGTCGAATAGTGAGACCGCTCCGTCAAACGTTGATTCGTCAGTAGCAACCGTCACATTGAGCTGTGGTGAACTGAATCGCTGATGGAGCGGTTTCACGTCCTCGTACTCCTCACCGTCGACACTCAGGAGGAGTCGAATGAGCGTCTCTCCGTCGGCGATCGACTCTGAGGAGAGTCGTGGATAGAATGCCTCTCCGACCACACCCTCGCGTAAGTGATGGACGGCGAGACGCAGCCGGTCACGCATCGTCGCTCGGTTCGTGGTCTCCATCCAATTCCCGTACCACCCAGGGCCAGGGAGCCATTGGCTCAGACGAATTCGTCGATGCTGTGAATCGTCGTCGGAGTACGCCGTCGCTACGGCATCGACGAATGGAGACCACGTCACTTCGTCGCCGTCTGCGTCACGGTAGTGTTGAGAAAACGTTACGCTCCGTTTAGTCGCACGGAGCGTCGCCTCGAAGTCATCCAACTCGCGCTGGTAGACCTCTTCACGAGCGGGGACGTACAGAAACGGGGCAACTTCGTCTTCGGATGACTTCGAATACTCCCAAACCGCCTCGTAGAAACGCTCGTGAAGGAACGTGGGATTGGGTTGCTGCGAAGGGAACTCGTCAGCGCCGAGACCAACGATGAATAGATGCTCTGCATCGAGGAAATATGTGTTCGCAGGTATGACGACACGGACCGCATTCCCGTCTCGGTTGGGTACAGAGTACTGGTCAGTCCCAAGCGTTTCTCCGAGTGCCTGCGCAGCGAGTTCCCAGCCGGGAGACCCTAGTTCGAGATCTACGATGTAATTGTAATACTGTCGTACCTTCGCGAGCTTGTCGAGTACCGCTTTTTTCGCTCTGTAAGTCGGGTGTTTTTCGTCAACGTCTGTTCGAGTCGTATCGACGCCGGGACCCGATGAAGAGCGGACTGCCGCTCCTGCTGTATGCATCAGGTGCTCCTCAACTAGACCACGAAGAACCGTTTCAACTGGAGTTCCATTCTCTGGCGACTCTGCTCCCAGTTCGAGTACCCAATCGAGGAAGTAGAGAAGTTGGTGCCAGACACCCCCTCTCTCCGTCGCAATTTCGTCAACGACTGACTCCCACTCTGAAACGGTTCGTCCGTCAGTCGCCTCTTCCAGCACGTTCCCGTATTCTGATTGAATCCCATGGAGGCGCTCCTCGAGTTCCAGAAACGATGCATCGTCGACCGGCCAAGAGCCAGGTGCGTCCGAGAGAGGGCAGTACCCTAACCGAAGTGGATCGACAAGATCGTGATACGTAACGAGGTCCTTCTCAGCAGACGCGGCAACGAGGTCAAGCGTTGCTTTTACGAGCCGGTAGGCAATTACCTGCGCCGTTGGCCGCTGTGCCTCTACGTGAAACGGAAGCTCGTGCGTGGTGAAGACGTCCTCAAGGGTCGAGAGATATGGTGTTACTTCCCGAACGACGAGCAAGAAATCTCCAGGAGTAAGCGCAGAGTGGGGTTGATCGCATCGTCGTTCAATCTCACGTGCAACCTGTTCAAACTCACGACGTGCGTCAGGCGCCTCAACGAAGTCGATTGCATCGATCGAATCAACTGGCTGTTGGCCAGTTGAGGCACTCTGTATCAGAGAGTCGACGAACGCAGGAGAGGTGCCTTCGAGAGCTTCCTCTGGGGGAGAATCCAAGCAAACACCGGCTCGCTGAATTCGGTCGCGCATTAGTTCAGACGTGCCTTCATTGAAAAAGAAATGGACGTCAGGTCCGTTCGGCAGCGATACGAGTTCAGTGATGAACCGGAGCGCACCATTATCGAGAGCTTTGATCGATCCGACAGCAATCCAGTCGACATACGAAAAAACAGTCTCCCACCGCTGCTCAAGCCGTTCTCGAGCTCGTTTGATGAGGTGGCTCTCTGAAAGGTAGACTCCTTCGGGAAGTGCTTCGGTTCGACGCTGAAGAACGGAGTGGAGGGCATCGAACGCCTCTAAGGCCTTTTTCGACCGGTACTTTCCGTACGGGTCGTCCATCGTTTCGATGACGCTCCTAACGTAGTCGTGGTCGGACCCTGCATCAGTCGATCGCCAGTACGTCTCAAGTTCTCCGATGAGGGCATCGTACGTATCGTCGTCCCACTCAGAGCCAACTCTCTCTGCGAGGTACCGTATCGCCGATGGACCTTCACCCTCACGAGCTGCCTCGATTGTTGCCTTCACCAGCCGACCCTTGACTCGTTCGTTCAGCACTCGGGGACGACTCCACTCTTCGAGGAGCGTACGCGCGACGTTTTGGAGGGTTTCGAGTTCAGCGACCTGTTTTGGCTCGATAGAACGTGAGATGAGTGCAGACCGCAGATTTCGAATAGCAGTCTCACCGATGAGGAGACAGAGACCGTTCCCGGTCGTCCGAATGTTCCTCGACCCGGATGCCTCGTTTTCTAAGAAGGTGAGGAGGGACCCCTGCGAGACGGTGACAGACATTGACAACACAGATACAGTAGTATGTGAAGAAAGTATTGTCTTCGCTGAAACCTTCGCATGCAACTGAGGCGAGCAACACCACTCGGTGCCAAATATCACATATGTAATTCCAGAAATCGGGAACTACACGACATCCTAATGAATAGATATATGGTTTGACTACGCAAGGGGTGATTATGAGACGACTCACGAGCGAACGGAGTGATTTCATCGAAGACGCTATCGCTCATAACTCCTGGTGGGAGAACGACCGAGGAGGGCTCGAGAGAGTCGCGGAGTACCCCTTTCGGTCTGACCTCTCGAGGTTCATCGAAAAAGTAGCACGTTGGAGACAAGAGGATGTTGAACGTGCCGTCACCTCTGTAGCCGGGCAGACTGGCATCGGAAAGACGACGATGTTTTTGCAAGCGATTGCAGCGATGATCGAAGGGGAACCAAATCTCCAACGTGAGTTCTCTGCGAGCCGAGAGACGTTACGGCAGTTCATCGGCTCTGTCCCCCCGACGCAGATTCTATATCTCCCGCTCGACGCCTCTATGTATCGCCTTGAAACTCCAGAACACGCGCTCGACGAGTTAGAGAATGTCGTAGACTACTTTCGGTCTCACGTCGCAAAAAGCACCCGTCCAGAGTACGTTTTCCTCGACGATATCGGTGCCATAGAGACGAACGATGTGAAAGAGCGTCTGTTGGACATCGTCGGAGAAAACACCTATCTATTCGTCGCTGGTGGAACCAAGTCACTCGTCGACTTCGGTACATGGCCAGAAGAACGTGGGATCTACTATGATGCTGATTTCGACCCAGTCGGGATGTTACCCCTGAAGTTCGTCGATTTCGTGAAAATGCAGGCCGAAGAAGCAGACGAGGAGGGGCTCGAATCTCGCATCAAGGAGTACCAGTCAAGCAGTATCGGAGAGCGTGAGCCATACATCAAGGAGATCAGACAGGGGTTTGAGACGAACGACTTTGAATCGCTGTTAACGGCCATTGACGCCTTCTACTGGGACGAACTCGACGTTGCCGACCGTGAGGATCTGCACGACTATGCAAAAGAGTACATTGTAAAGGGAGGACTGCTCTCACAACCCGATTTCGGCATCCCTCAGGACTTAGACAAAATCCCCGAGCTCACTACCGGGACACGGCAGGCAATCGACGAGATTGTTAACGACCTCATCAAGGCTCGTCTTCACGTCGAGATCCACGAGGAAATCGCACCCCATCACTCGATTGAGCGGTCGGAGCGACTGTACAAGCTGTGCTCGTTCGGCGCGAAGAAGTCACCGCCGGAGTACAAATTCACCGAACTCGCAGAGATGATCGGTGTCGACCGGCGAACGGTTGGTTCGTATCTCGACGCACTCGAAGACGCTCTCGTTTTGAAACAGTCGAAGGATTTCTCGCTCCAGAAACACCGCGAGACACGGTTGTACCTCCGAGATACTCGACATGTGATTCTGCTCTCTCAACTGAAGGACCACGAGGGATTCGAGTCGTTCCGCGATACGTACAATGGGACCATCTCCCCCAACCAGACGTTCGAACGATCGCTCGCTCTCACAGCGGGGTTCGACCACGCCGTGCGCCTCTCGTTCGTCATCCGACGGGGGTATCCGAAAGAGGACCGAGAACGGGTAGAGTACTACGTCACCGACGATGGGCCGGTCGATTTCGTCATCCACGACCACGGTACCGTGTATCCGTTCATCCTCGATTATCAACCTCTCACGGGGTACGCTAGTAACGTTGCAGAGTCGTTTGACCCAAGCGTGGGTTCTCACGACGAAGCGGTATCGTACGAAGCGCCAGTTCGGTTCGTGGTGACTGACGACCGACGGCCACACGACGGCGACGGATCGCTTGTGACGGAACTTTCGGCAAATAAGACACTCTGTCGGCTTCCGTTCTGGCTGTATCTACTCATCTGCTAATCATATGTCCATTGAGTAATGTCTGTAGGTTCACTAGGCGTCATAGTGGGAAATCAATCAGCGCAGTGAAACCAGTGCATCTCACGAGCTTCTGAAGAGGTGCCAATCGGAAATCGGTCAAAATTTAACTTACAGTCCTCAACTGAGCGGTAGTCAACCGTCAGTTGATTCTCAATTCTGCTACCAGTTCCTCAGCCGCAGCCTTAATCTGTGGCGCAGTTTTGGCACCTAACTGAGGAACTTCCAGAAGTTCATCAACAGAGGCTTGAATGACATCTGTGGGGGTTTGGTAACCTTCTCGCCACAGGAAATACGCTTGCTGGCCTGTGACGTAATCAATATCAGCAACAGTTGGCCCATAGAGAGTTCGGAGGACGGCAGCGGCCTCTGATGGTGGAACACCAGAGGCGGCAAGCGAGGAGAGTGCCGCTTCGAACGTTGAGACGTCACATCCTGTCTCCTCAGCGAGACGATCTGCGGTTGAGCGCTTTCCTCCGGTCACCTCACGAGCTCCTTCGACAGCGACCAACGCCAATTCGTAAGAGAGACCTGGTGCTTCTGCCAAGTCCGCGGGGCGCATCTCAGCGAGATCTTGGAGAGTAGTGATACCTAGTGACAGGATATCGTTCGCACGCTTCTCTCCGATACCTGGGACTTCTTGTAATTCTTCGACTGCCGTGTCCTGATTCTCTCCGACTTGTGGAGTAGTTTCAGAGCTAACGTTCTCCGCTGCGGACGCCATCTCTGTTTTACCGGACGATACATTCTCGCAAGTCGTTCCCTGGTCGACGCCAAAATCGATCCCCTGGGGAAGTGATGGTAATGATTTCACCCGGAGTTGCGACAAGTCGACTTCGTCCGCAATTGGCGACCTGTTTACTACCTCAATGACACGCTCTTCGTCTCGGGAACCGATCCAGGTGGTAGTGAGATAATTTACAAGTGCCACTCTTTCGTCTTCAGTCATCTCGCCCTTGGTTGGCAAGCCCTTGATGATGTTATCGACATCCTTCTCGTGAGGGAACCACGCATTACGAGTCGCAACTAAAATTGGAACAAATGGCTCGGGGACGGTATTACCAAGGGTCAGTCCGAGGTCGTCCATAAGTAGTACGATCGCGCCATCGTTTAGAGAGAGTTGATAACGACCACCAGGAAGAGATACTTTGAGCTTCTTTCGCCCTGTGGCATCCTCGATTAGTCGGGTCGGTTTATGCATATTTGATCTGGATATTGAATTGATAGTATAAAGTATAATTACAATTCTTATTCTACGAACCGTCCCGGTGTGGTAGCGTTGGGAGTAACTCACACCACGAAGTCGTTGCAACGATTACCCATCAAGCGCCCACAACACCGCAGCGTCAACAAAATCGCTGCGGGTCTCGAAGCCATATTCCGGGTTTTCGACCGCTGCATCGACGAATACACAATTCACATCACGTTCAGCGATTTCGACGATCGCGGATTCCTTCTCGCCGAGCATCTCTGTGAGGGCAGTCCGGACGAGCGTCGAAACCGAATCGTCCTCAGCGGTGACAGTGGAGAGTACGTTTCCGAGGCGCTCACCAACGTTGATGTTCATATCGAGGCTATCGACCGTTCCCTCTGGCGAAGTCCCCGCTCGGATAATCGCTTCGAGGTACGAGTTCATTGCCTTAGCGACAAATGCGTCTACCGATTCGGCACCGACACCCTGTTCGGCGAGTGCGAGCAAGAGAGGGTCGATTTCGAAAGCAACGACTGGAGGGTCGTTCAATCGTGTCTCGGCAGTGGTCTCCTCTGTCGGCTCTCCGGAACTGCGTTCAGTATCAGTCTCTGCGAACGACTCGTCAGTCGACTTTTCACTTGTCTCTGCTTCTTCGGTGAGCGCCACACCGTCTTCGGCGGTCTCGGTGTTCGTGACTTCGTCCTTGGACACCGGACCTCGAGTGCTCGTCTCTTTGTCGGCCTCTCGTTGAGAGTCGGATTCCTGCTCGGTGTCGTCCTTAGCGAGACTCGCTCGTGCTCGTGCAGCAATGAGGTTCTTTGGTGCGAGTGAATCTGTCGAGAGCGTTCCTGCCGAGTCAGTCTTCGCGCCGACGGTCATGTACAGTTCAGTAGTGCTGCGGTTCGTTTTGTCGTCGGTTGAATTGGTCATCTTCGGTGACGTGAGGGAGGTCGGTTGGGTAGTCTGTGCAGAGAGGTGTAGCCGGTCACAAATGCGACTGATATCTATTCCTTCGTGGCTCGGGTCAATCGTCTCCTCTCGGTCGAGTGATGCGAGTGAAACATCGCCGATGGCGTCACCCGCGAGGTGTCCGATATCCACCGCTCGGCTCCCGACTTGGGCGTATGTCGAGTCCATCCACGGTGGTGTGAGCCACCGACCGTCTTCGAACAACGGGAGTTCTCGGTTGTCGTCGTGTGACCAGACGCACGAGTTCCAATCGTTGTAGCGACGCCCACCACCCCCGTGTTCGTGGAGCGTGATCAGTTCGATTGGGTCGATAGTTTCGACGACGGCGTCGAGGTCGGCTCCCGTTGGATGCATCGATAGTCGATACTCGAACGTAGCGCACTGACCATCCCCAGATACTGGAGTAGTTCCCGAGGAGACAAATTGGACGAGACAGGCGTTCGGGTCGTCCCTAATCGCTCCGTAGAGCCGACCAGCACTCCCCTCTGTCGGGACGTCTGGCCCGGCGATGGTAACCACGCCACCCTCAAGACACGACTTCGTGCGTTCGAACTCTGGGATCGACTGAACTCCGTCGACATCGTAGCCGAGCTCGTCGTAAAGTTTCGCTGCCTGTCCGACGATGCGGACAGGTACATTGAGTGTGAGCTCGTTCGTTACTGCCCGAATGAGTGTAGCGAGATGAGTGCTCTGGAGCCCACCAGCGGTGACGAG